>PGXB01000019.1 GCA_002838945.1 candidate division Zixibacteria bacterium HGW-Zixibacteria-1 | reverse complement strand
CAACATCTGAACACCTCCTGTCCTTCGGGACTCAGGATGAGAAAGAATCATAATAATAGTATCCTTTCTCCGTGTCCACTAAATCGGGGGAACTTCAATCTAATGCCTATGGTTTTAGGGTCATTACTGGAGCTTTATGCTTTTGAATTGTTTAGAAGGGGTCAAGGTAGGACTTATCCCACATTACTAATTTTGGAAGAGGCCCATCACTATTTGCGCCAATTCACCGGAGATGAAGAAAGCATTCGACAAAGTTTGGCTTATGAAAGATTAGCGAAGGAGGGGCGCAAATTTGGCTTAGGGCTTTGGATAAGCACACAAAGACCATCTGAAGTATCCACTACTGTCTTATCGCAATGCGGGACATGGGTAACCTTTCGTTTGACCTCAGAATATGATCTTAAGGCTGTCGGTGCGGCCGGGGAGTGGTTTGACCGTCTGGAGCTAAGTCGGATTTCAGGATTGCCAAGGCAGCAGGCGCTTATTTTTGGTGCTAGTGTCCCAGTTCCTATTCGCATTATAGCTCCTATTGCGAATCCAATTCCAAAATCCGAGGATCCTGATTTTGGAAAGTGGTATAGCTAATAAATAAAAAAGAATGACATCCAATCTCAGTCCGAGTAGGTCGAAACTGCGGCCGGGCGTGGCCCGGAGCGCCGCTCCGGGTTTCTTGAAACATATTCTATTACAAGAACGCCATCAGTTTGATGGTAAATGGGTCATCGGGGGGTATTATAGAGGGAATACTATAAAACTATGGCTATAAGTGTGTCAAAAATGGGGGTTGTGGATTTCTTGAAGGCGAAGAGAATAGGCAGGATCACTCGTTCCGCCAAAGGCGGAATATCGGATCCTGCCCTGCTTAAGACTGGTAAATGCGGGCCGACCACGCGGGTCGGCCCCTATGATTACAATTTCGCCAACAAAATGAAGTTGAAACTTTAAAAATGGGAAAACGAACCCAATTCCGTGTAATCGAATGAAAGAAACAATAGTACAAGAAAATATTCGCCAAAAACGCTGCAAAAACGATAGTACTTTGATGGTGATTGGGTTCGCGGGAGTATTATGGGGGGATGATTGCCGGGGGCAGATCCTTCCCTTCAAAGCTCAGGGCTTGCGTGGCTCAGGAGGCCTGTGGACCCGCCACGGCGGGCCGCCCACGATTTGGGGCGGATAGGGCAACAGGCACAAAAATATATCCAGCAGATACATAGAAAATACGTACAGGCGATCACATATTTCTACGAAATCAAAGAATGCTATTTCATGCAGGCGGATTAGTGCCGACTACATAATGCTATTCTGTGGCAGGCGGATTAGTGCCGGTCGCAAGACCGGCTGTTCGAATTATCGCAATAGTCCCGTCAATAATAACGACAATCAATTAACCCGGCGTCAGTCCTTCATGGAGCTGAGGAACTTCTGGTTGTTCTTGGTCTTTTTCATACGGTCAACCAAAAATTCCATGGCCTCTATCGGATTCATCTCGGCCAGGAACTTACGCAAAATCCAAACCTTGGCCAGAACTTCCGGCGGCATCAACAACTCTTCTTTACGCGTCGAACTGCGATTGAGATCCATAGCCGGGAAGATCCTTCGGTCGGACAGCCGGCGATCCAGCACCATTTCGAGGTTACCGGTGCCCTTGAATTCTTCGAAAATAACTTCATCCATGCGGGATCCGGTTTCGATCAGGGCCGTGCCGATAATAGTCAGCGAGCCGCCTTCTTCGATATTTCGCGCCGCACCGAAAAACCGTTTCGGTTTATGGAGGGCGTTACTGTCGACACCGCCGGAGAGAATTTTTCCGGAGTGCGGGACGACCGCGTTGTGGGCACGGGCGAGACGGGTGATACTGTCCAGCAGAATGACGACGTCATACTTATGCTCGACCAGCCGTTTGGCCTTCTCGAGGACCATGTCGGCCACCTGCACATGCCGGTCGGCCGGCTCATCGAAAGTGGATGAAATAACTTCGCCCTTGACCGAACGGCGCATATCGGTGACCTCTTCCGGGCGCTCGTCGATGAGAAGCACGATCAATTTCACTTTGGGATGATTCGTGGCAATCGAGTTGGCGATTTTTTGCAGGATGATGGTTTTGCCGGCTTTCGGAGGAGAGGTAATCAAAGCGCGCTGACCCATGCCGATAGGCGTCATCAAATCCATGATACGCGTGGTCATTTCATCGGCATTAATCTCGAGCATGAACGGATCATTGGGATAAAGCGGCGTCAGGTTGTCGAACAGGGTCTTGGTTTTGGAGATTTCGGGATCCTCGAAATTGATGGCCTCGATTTTCAGAAGCGCAAAATAGCGTTCGTTGTCTTTCGGCGGACGAACCTGGCCGGAGATGGTGTCGCCGGTTCGGAGATCGAATCTTTTGATCTGCGACGGGGAGACATAGATATCATCCGGTCCGGGCAGATAATTGTAATCAGGGGAGCGGAGGAAGCCATAACCTTCATTGAGGATTTCGAGGACGCCTTCAGCGAAGATCATCCCTTCCTGTTTGGCCGAAGCCGCTTCCATAACTTTGAAGATTAACTCCGATTTCCGAAGACCAGAGACCCCGGGAATATCCAGTCCTTCCGCAATTTGCAGCAGTTCTGCAATCGTTTTGGCTTTCAGTTTTTCACTGTCCGAAATGTCAATATCAGTCTTATTCATAGCGGTTACTCATATAGTTAAGTTAATTATTTGTTCTGAATTTGAATTGGGGAGTTAATTCAATTCTTCAGCAGGGGCGTCTCCCCACAGTTTTTCAAGCGCATAAAATTCTCTGGCAGATTTCTGGAAAATATGCACGACGACATCAACATAGTCCAGCAGAATCCATTTACCTCCGCGAACTCCCTCGCGATGCCAGGCTTTGACACCTTTTTCGAGAAGTCCTTCTTCTATGGCATCGCTAATAGCCTTAACATGCACGTCAACATCACCGCTGACCAGGACGAAATAATCGCAAATGCTGCTGAGGTTTTTTAGTTTGAGAATTTTTACGTCGAAACCTTTTTTGGAGAGGGCAAGTTTCCCTGCTGTTCGAGCGATGGTTAATGATGTTTGTTTCAAACTTCTTTCTAATTTCTCCTTGTTTTCCGTCATTTAAAAAACTTCTCGAAATCCTCACCCACGACCAGGGTCACCGAAACATTCCGGATATTATTTTCGATTGGTTCGAAGGTCGTATTGTCGGGATCCAGTCCGATTTGTCCGGCGAAAATTTCGGCGCCTTTCTGATTCTTGTCTCTAAGAATCAGAAAGGATTCTTTTACATGATAAGCATCAAAATCGCCCACGTCAACAATATCTATCTCAAGAGGCAATTTTATTATCTTCGGTAATTTACGGGCGACTTTTCCGGCGGCCCCGTCGGCACCACAGCCGTTGAGAATTTGCAGCCTGATGGTGTATTCGGGTGAATCAACCGTCTTCGAAAACCCGTGCGTGATCCTGATGGCAAAACTGGCCCCATAAATAATAACGAGGGCGAAAATAGCCACGATAGCCATTTCGAGCAGTCTCGAATTTTTTTTGGGGCGGGGAGACCGCCTCTTTACAGTTGAGTTTCCAGCAGATTTTTTTCTAAACATTTGGTTAAGTCTATCAGGAGGGGGTAAGGCAAATATTTATTCTAACGGCCGCCTCCAATCATATATTCTATACGGATTATATGTATTGTAAGGATTATAATAATAACCGGGATAAGATGCAACACCAATCGACAAGCGGAATCTTTCTGAGGGATGATAATCGATATTCACGGCCGGAAAGAAAGAGGCATCATTTTCGACATTTTGACTGAATAGCGCCCCCGGATTATGAGCGATGCCCAACTGCACATCAATGGATAATGAGGGTGTAAATTCATAAAAGATCGAACTTGTGTAAAATCCCAGCGAAGTCGAGGTACCGCCACCGGAAAAATAGCTTACAGAATACGAGTTGGACCATTTTATGCGTGATAAATCTATCAGGGAAAATGGCTTGCCAACCGGATTCAGGCCCAGGTAATCCTGTTTTGCCGACTGGACGTCCGCCTTATCGGCCAACTGGCCAAAGGCATTTGAAGCAAATGCCGCCAACAGGACACATAGGATGATAAATAACTTTTTCATAAATAATCCCCCGCTAAAAGCAGGCTAAAGCAAAGCTATCAAGTTTTCAAACTAATGTCAATAAATTTCTGGCCCATATATAGTTTCGGCGTTTCAGACGCAAAAATTATTCTCATTATATAATACTGATAAAGGGGACAAATCGTCTAATTTTTTATTTCATTTTCGAGGGCCAGCAATTCCTCGACTGAATTAACGCCTTTAACCTCAAGGGGATGGGGGGCTTTGACCACGGCGCAGAGTTTACCTCTGGCATTAAGGAGCTTAATTGTATCGGTCAGATATTGCTCTTTCTGGGCGTTGTCATCACCCACTTCCGGCAGGACGGAAAAGAGGTCACGGCTGTTAAAACAAAATGTACCACTATTGATTTCTTTAATCTTCAAGGTCTCAGCGTCGGCATCCTTTTGCTCGATGATTTCAAGCAGAATTTGTGTTCCCGGTTTCTTGATTATGCGTCCATAGCCGGTTGGATCGTCAAACTCAGCCGACAGGCAGGTTACAGAGGCGGAAAAATTTTTATGTGTATCAAAGACCAGATCGACTGAATCGGCGGAAAGAAACGGGACATCACCGGCGGCGACAATAATGTCACCATCATAATTTTCGAATATTTCGCGCGCCATCAGGACGGCGTGACCGGTTCCAAGCTGTTTTCTCTGCCAGACAAATTCAACATTGAAATCCTTAGTATTTTCAATTACCTGTTCACCTTTGTGGCCAATGACAACGACAATATGATCGAAGTCAAGTTTTGACAGTGTTTCCAGCAGGTATCTTATCAGCGGCTTATCGGCCAGCGTATGCAACACTTTGGGCAAATCTGATTTCATGCGCTTGCCTTTACCGGCGGCAAGAATAATGGCGGATTTCTTATGAGTCATGATATGCAGAAGAAGTCTTATACAGCTTTATTATGAGCGTCAACTTTAACGACATTTGGTTTGAAGGAGGCGGCCTTTTCTTTTTCAATCAGGCCATATGAAATAATAATAATAATATCCCCCTTATTTCCTTTGCGGGCGGCGGCCCCGTTCAAGCAGATTATGCCCGATCCAGGTTTACCTTTAATTACGTAAGTTTCAAGGCGTTCGCCATTGCTGACATTGGCGATCTGGACCTTTTCATATTCGACAACATCGGCCGCCTTCATCAAGTCGGCATCAATTGTTATTGAGCCTTCATAATCCAAATTGGCTTCAGTTATTGTCGCCCGATGGATTTTCGATTTACAAACTGATATTAACATAACTTAATCACTCACATAATATAAACCGGGCAATAATATAATAGTTTCCGATTTTTTGGCAAGTACGAAATTGATTTCGGCCATTATCCCGATATTCATCATAAGCATCTGATATTTAGTAACTTGGGTGTCAATACCGGTCTGTGGATGTTTTTTTATTACTCCACCGACAAATTGTAATTCAGGAGCAGACTCTCAATTTCCTTCAGGGTAGTCAATCTTGAGGCTTCCTGGGCGAGCTTGATTATGTCGGAGTATTTGATCCTGGGGATCAGGCGGCAGGCATTATATAATTTCGAGGGGTTCATTGACAACTGGGTGATCCCCATTCCGATCAAGAGCGGTATGGCCATGACATCGCCGGCCATTTCGCCGCAGACGGCCACCGGTATATTATGTTTCTGGGCGGCTTCGATAGTCATCCTGATCAACCTGAGAACGGCCGGATGCAGGGGCGCGAATGTTTTGGCCAGTCTTTGATTGTCGCGATCGGCAGCCAGGGTATATTGAGTGAGATCATTGGAGCCGATTGAAAAGAACGACACTTTTTCGGCCAGGATGTCAGCCGCGACAGCGGCCGAAGGAACTTCGATCATGATTCCGATCGGGATATTTCTGTCAAACGGAATACCTTCCTTTCGCAGTTCGGTCATGCCCTGCCGGATAAATCTGCGAGCCTTCCCCAGTTCGGTAATATCGGCAATCATCGGCAGCAGAATCTTGACGTTGCCGCGGGCCGAGGCTCTCAGAATTGCCTTCACCTGGTCTTTGAAAACATTGGGCATATCAAATGATGCCCTGATTCCCCGCCATCCGAGAGCAGGGTTGTCCTCCTTAATATTATTGTCGGACGGATAGTATTTGTCGGAGCCGAGATCGAAGGTTCTGATCACGACAGGGCGGGGATAATGCCTTTTGGCGACGGAATTATATATCTGGAACTGTTCGTTTTCCGAAGGGAATTTTCCATTTTGAAGGTAGATAAATTCGGTTCGATAGAGCCCGATGCCGACTTTATGATCGGCCAGAATCTGATCGATCGGCCCGGGCACATCATAGTTGGCGGCGACATCGATATCAATATGATCGGCGGTTCTAGGCGGGAAGTCGGGGAGCTTGTCCAGCTTCAGTATCTGAAGAGCGGTGACCTTGGCTTTTTTCTTTCTGAGTTCATTCCATTCGTCCTGGGAGGGATTGGCAATCACGATGCCCTTGTCGCCATCGACAATTAAACGGTCGCCCGATGATATCTTGAGATGGGCCTCGGGGACCCCGACCACGGTGGGGATCAGGAGAGACCGTGAGATCAGGGCCATATGGGAGTTGACGCCGCCGGTCGAGGTGACGATGGCCTTGACCTTTCTTTCAAAGAGGCTCATCACTTCAGCCGGAGAGAAATTCTTGCCCACAAAAATCGTATCCTGCGGCGCCTGGCCGATGTGGCGAATCGTTCGGCCCGTCAGGCGGCGGATGACCCGGCTTGATACCGCCTCGATATCGATGACCATCTGCCGCATATAGGAATCACGCGAGGCACGAAGCGGGGCGATTGTTTTTTCAACCAGCAGGCTGTAGATATATTCGGCGTTCTTAAGCTTGGACTCGATTTCCGTTTTGACGCCCCTCAGAAATTCCTGGTCGGTGGCGATCATCAACTGGCTTTCAAAAATTTTGGCCACCGGGCCGCCGATTTTCTGAGCGGCCAATTCTTTCAGAGTCTGCAATTCGGCCAGGGATTCCTCGACCGCACTATCAAGCCGCGCCAGTTCGGATTCGACTTCCTCAGGCTCAATGGTGCGCTCTTCGATGGTCTGCTCCCAATTATAGACAACACGAGCTTCACCAAAGGTCAGGCCCGGACCGGCCGCAAGACCGCGCAATTTTATTCTTTTTGGGACTGCTATCATATCATTTTCCGAATTAGTAAAATAATAACACCGGCCGGCATTTAATAACAACTAAATTATAAATTTTTTAATTCCCCGAAACCGGAAGCAACCAGTTCCACCAGATCCCTGACGGCCTCATTTTCATCTTCTCCCTTGGCCGTTATGATTAATTCCGAGCCCATTTCAGCCGCAAGGGTCATCACGCCCATAATCGATTTTCCATTCACCTGCAATCCCGCCTTTTCAATAAAAATTTCGGACTTGTAGCGCGAGGAATGAGTGACAAACATTGCCGAGGGGCGGGCGTGCATCCCCAGTCTATTTATAACTTTTACCGACTTTTGAACCATTATTTATTTCTCAATTCAAAATATACCTTTTGCCTGAAATTTCTTTTACGATACCTTTTAATTCAAGGGCCAGAAGGACCTGAAGCAGATCCGGCATGGGTGTTTTTGCCTGACGGGATAATCTGTCCACCTGAATCGGGTCATCTTCGAAGTGGCGCAGTATCTCCTTTTCCAGTTCGGTAAGGTCCTCAATTTTTTCGATTTGTCGGACAGCCACTTTTCCTTTCAGACGAGGAAGAGCCTCGAATATATCATCAATCGATATCAGCAGGGCGGCTCCGTCCTTGATCAATTGGTTGGTTCCGCGGCAGGTGGCCAACCGGGGCGATCCGGGGACCGCGAAGACTTCACGATTTTGCAGCAACGCATGCCCGGCGGTTGAAAGAGCGCCCGATCGGTCCGCCGCTTCGATCACGACCACTCCCTGAGACAAACCCGAGATAATACGATTTCGTTTGGGGAAATTGGGGCCGTAGGGTTCGGTGCCGGGCAGATATTCGGAAAATATGCATCCGGAATCTATGATTTTAGCGGCAAGGCTGCGGCTTTCAGGGGGGTAAATTATATCGAGTGATGAGCCAAAAACCGCCAGGGTCCTGCCATTTCCCTTCAGGGCGCCACGATGGACGGCGGTATCGATGCCGCGGGCCATACCCGATACAACGGTGACACCATTTTCGACTAATCCGGCCGCAAGGGTCTCGGCAAAGGAGCGGCCCTCCTCGGTCGCGGTGCGTGATCCGACAATGGCGATGGCGTTTGAGTCGGCATCGATATAATCGCCCAGGTAAAACAGGTAGGGCGGTCGTTCGGGAATGTTTTTCAGGGGCTCGGGATAGTCATCATCGTCATAAATAAAATACTTCCATCCATGCCCCATGATTTTATCAACAATCGCAGCCGCCTTTTCGCGGTCCTGAAGTTCTTTGATAGCCGAGGCGGTCTCGCGTCCGATTCCGGGAACATCGGTCAATTCGCTGATGGATGCATCCAGGGCCGTCTCCGCCGAACCGAAGGCTTCAATAAGTGCGTACATGCGAGCAACGCCGACACCTTCGATAGCACCCAGGGCAATCAGATCGACCAGATGTTTTTTTCGGTCATTCGACAACTTGTTTATCAAGCTCCCTTTCGATTCTTGCCAGAAGTTCTTTTTCCCCATAGCCGGAAACGGCCGAAAAAAGAATATAATCAGAATCGGCTTTATCGGAAATCACTTTCAGCTCTTCTTCATTGAGCAGGTCAACCTTATTCAGCACGACGATCGAGGGTTTATTGACCAGGTTTTTGTCGAATTTGCGCAATTCTTTTTTAAGGATTTCCAGCGTCGAAGCTACGTCATCGACGAATACATCAATCAGGTAAACTATGACCCGGGTGCGCTGAATATGTTTCAGGAACTGGATACCCAGGCCCTTTCCGGCCGAGGCACCTTCGATTATGCCCGGGATATCGGCCATGACAAAGGACTTGAACTCCCTCAATTTGACGATGCCCAAATTCGGAATCAGGGTCGTGAATGGGTAATCGGCGATTTTGGGCCTGGCGGCGGAATATTTAGCCAGCATGGTTGATTTTCCGGCGTTGGGCAGACCGACCAGACCGACATCGGCCAGCAGTTTAAGCTCCAGAATAAGTTTCACCCGCTGTCCGGGCTGCCCGCGCTCGGCGTATCGGGGTGTCTGGTTGGTCGGCGATTTGTAATGATCGTTGCCATGACCGCCGCGGCCACCAATGGCCGCGATAAACTCGATGCCTACTTCATTGAGATCGGCAATGATCTGTCCGGTCTCTTTATTTTTTATAATCGTGCCGGCGGGTATTTTAATCATAATCGGATCCCCGGATTTGCCGGATCTGAGGCTGCCTTCACCGGGCCGGCCATCCTCGGCACTATAAGTTTTTTTATATCGAAAATCGAGCAGGGTGGTCAGATTGGCGTCGGTAACAAAAACAACACTGCCCCCGCGGCCGCCGTCGCCGCCATTGGGACCGCCTTTGCGGATAAACTTCTCACGGCGAAACGAGACGCACCCATCGCCGCCGGAGCCGCCTATCACCTCAATTTCTGCATAATCAACAAACATATTAAAATAAAGTAAATGTTTCTCCGGTAAAATTGCCGGAACTTGTTCAAAAGAACATTATACGAAAATTATTCCTTAAGAGCCAGACTTTTGGAAGGAGGGCAAGGGCAACAGATTTTTATCTCTTGAGGTATTCGGCCAGGCGATGACGGACGTCATCGCGGCTGATTCCCTTTTCCATATATCCTTTGTAAGTAATTGAGATTTCTCCGGTCTCCTCCGAGACCACGACACCGACAGCGTCGGATACTTCGGTGACCCCGATAGCCGCTTTGTGGCGCATGCCATAGAGTTTTCGATAACGCGGATTCTGAGTCAACGGCAAAGTACAGGCCGCGGCCGATATCATTTCGCCGGCAATGATAATGGCACCGTCATGCAACGGCGTATATGGGGTAAACAGGGTGATGATTACCTCGGCCGATAATTCGGCGTTTATATTTTTCCCGGTCTCGATAAAGTTTTTGAGGCCGACCCCCTTCTCGATTACAATCAGTCCGCCATAGCGCAGTTCCGAAAGCCTGATGGCCGCCCGGGTGACTTCTTTGAGTGATTTGCGCTCTTCGACTTTGATAAAATATTGAAACAGCCTCGAATGGCCCATCTGCGCCAGCATGGAACGAAGTTCCGGCTGAAAGACAATTACCAGGACGATAAAACCGACCGTTCCCAGGTTGGTAAACAGCCAGCTCAGGCCCTGAAGCTGAAACCAGAATGAGACAAAAGCGATAATAAATATCAGGACCAGCCCGGTCACCATCTGCGCCGCCCGGGTGCCTTTCATAAGGGCCAGCAGGCGATAGATGATGAATGAGACGATCAGGATATCGATCAGATCGCTCAGGCGGAACGACAAAAAATCTATTCTGAAGAATTCCATATTCGCTAAAAGGGTCTTTCTATGGCTCTCATGACGTTTATGGCTTCCACTGTCTCGGCGACATCATGCACCCGCAATATATTGCACCCGGCATTGATGGCATAAATCAGGGCGGCCAGCGAGCCGCCGATTCTTTTATCGGCATTCCCCGTAATTCCGGTTATCATGGCAATAAAAGACTTTCTTGAGGCACCCAAAAGAAGGGGACAGCCGAACTTCGAAAACTGCCCGAAATTTCTTATGATATTCAGATTATCCTCGAGGCGTTTGCCGAAACCGATGCCGGGATCCAGAATTACCCGGCTTCGATCAATTCCATTCTGATCGCAGAAGGCCAGCCGTTCCTCGAAAAACCGGCCGACATCTCCGATGCAGTCTTTATAGTGGGGATCGGCCTGCATGGTCTTGGGGGTTCCAAGCATATGCATCAGTACAATCGGTCCTTCGAATTTTGCGGCGACATCGGCCATTTTTTTGTCAAAGCGAAGCGCCGAGATATCATTGATCATATCAGCGCCGGCATCGACGGCCCGTTGCGCCACTTCCGACTTGGTCGTGTCAATGGAAACAGGAATATTGGATATTTGTCTGATGGCTTCAATAACCGGGATCGTCCTTCTCAGTTCCTCGTCAAGGTGGATTGAGACTGATCCGGGGCGGGAGGATTCGCCTCCGATATCAATAATATCGGCTCCTTCGTCGATCAGTTGTTCGGCCCTTGTCACGGCATCCTTGAAGTCGTGGTACTTCCCGCCGTCGGAAAAGGAATCGGGCGTGGCATTTATGATTCCCATGACGAGCGGCCGGGAAAGATCAAGGTGTCGGCCTCCCGGCAATGATAATTTTTCCGCAACCGGTGTATCTGTTCTGGTCATTTTCTGTCCCCGGAATTAATCGATTCACGGTTAATATAGATATCAAAAATTGATACGGCAAGGCAATATTTAAGATTGTTATCAGAGAGCAGATATTAAGAAATTCGGTAATATTGATCTACTGTTTGATGAGTGCCATGGCTTCGGCGCGGGTGGCATCTTCGCGAAGCAGCCCCCGCACCGCCGAAGTCACTGTCTTCGATCCCGACTTTTTGACACCTGTCATGGTCAGGCAAAGATGTTCGGCCTCGATGATGACCAGGACACCCTTGGCATCGAGGCTGTTGTAAATCGTTTCGGCGATTTCGGTGGTCATGCGTTCCTGAATGGTCGGCCGGTGCGAATACATCTCGACTATTTTCACCAGATTCGAAAATCCGGTTATTTTGTTTTTCTGCGGGATGTAGGCGATGTGGACCTTGCCAAAAAAGGGAAGAAGGTGATGTTCGCACACGGAATGAAAGGCAACGTCGCGGACGATTATCAGTTCATCCTTGTTGATGGAAGTGTACAGCTTGAGAGCTTTTTCCGGTTTGGCCCTGAGACCGCTGAAAATTTCGCGGTAGAATTTATAAACGCGCTCGGGTGTCCTGACAAGGCCTTCGCGGTCGGGGTCCTCGCCGATACCTTCAAGTATCAGCCTGACCCCTTTTGTAATTTTTTCCTTATCCATCTATTTCGGGAGCCGGCTCCGGCTGGAATTGATCCTTCGATCCATCAGTTCCGATAATGGCATCAATCTGGTCGCCTGTAATGACTTCAAGCTCAAGAAGAGCCAAGGCCAGCTTTTCCAGTTTGTCACGATTTTCGGTTAAAATCCGATACCCGGTTTCCTCGGCCTTTACCAGAATTTTCTTGACTTCTTCGTCGATCATTCTTGCCGTATCTTCGGAATAATCGCGATGCTGGGCAATTTCGCGACCCAGGAATATCTGCTCTTCCCGTTTGCCATACGCAATCGGCCCCAGTTTTTCGGACATACCCCACTGGCAGACCATTTTTTGGGCGATATCGGTGGCCCGTTCAAGGTCATTTCCGGCTCCGGTCGAAGTCTGATCAAAGACGATTTTTTCCGCGAGGCGGCCGGCCATGGCGTAAACCAGCCTGGTTTCCAGACGCCGTTTGGTATGAATATGCCGCTCGTCGACAGGCAGGTAATGAGTCAGGCCCAGCGCCAGGCCACGGGGGATGATAGTCACTTTATGGACCGGGTCGGCATCAGGAAGGAATTTGGCCACAAGAGCGTGTCCGGCCTCATGATATGCAATCACTTTTTTCTCACCTTCGGGTATGACCAGGGATCTCCGTTCGACGCCCATCATAACTTTGTCTTTGGCCTCTTCGAAGTCAATCATGGTGACCGAATCGCGATTAATTCGAGCGGCCAGAAGCGCCGCCTCATTTACCAAATTCGCCAGATCGGCTCCGGATAAACCGGGTGTGCCCCTGGCCAGGATATCGAGCTTAACGTCATCGTTGAGTTTTATCTTTTTGGTATGCACGCTCAAAATGCCTTCACGGCCGCGCACATCGGGCGCATCGACGACAATCTGGCGGTCGAAGCGGCCCGGCCGCAAAAGTGCCGGATCAAGTATATCGGGACGATTGGTGGCCGCAACTAAAATGACACCGTCATTGGATTCAAAACCGTCCATTTCGACCAGAAGCTGATTGAGGGTTTGCTCGCGTTCATCATGACCGCCCCCAAGACCGGCGCCGCGATGGCGGCCGACGGCATCGATTTCATCAATAAATATAATGCAGGGCGCATTTTTCTTGCCCTGTTCGAACAGGTCCCTGACACGGCTGGCGCCGACACCGACAAACATTTCCACGAAGTCGGAGCCGGACATCGAGAAGAACGGCACCCCGGCTTCGCCGGCGACGGCTCGCGCCAGAAGGGTTTTTCCCGACCCGGGAGGTCCCAACAGGAGGGCGCCTTTCGGGATTTTGCCGCCCAGCCTCTGAAATTTACCGGGGTCTTTCAGAAATTCGATAACTTCATGAAGTTCCACTTTGGCTTCATCGACACCCGCGACATCATCGAAAGTCACTTTTGGACGCTCATCAGTCATGAGCTTGGCGCGGCTTTTGCCGAATGAGAATAATCCCTTAGGCCCGGAGGCACCCTGCATCTGGCGCAGGAAAAACAGCCAGATGAAAATCAGCAACAACCAGGGGGCAAATGACATCAATAGTGAAAAATAATTCGGCCCCTCGGTTTTGGCGTCGATAGTAACACCGGCGGCTTCAAGGCGATTAACGAGAGTAAAGTTGTTATCATCGAACGGAATTCTGGCCTTGAATTTGGTATATCGGGCAGTTCCTTTTTGAGTTGTCAGGGAGGTTTCCTGTACCAAACGACCTTCAAGGGTTTTTTCGACAAAGGTGACCGATTCTATATTTCCGCTGCTGAGCTGTTTGAGAAACTCGGAATAGGTGATTTCCGCGATGTCACTGTCGGAGGACGAATACAGGCTGTAGGCAAAAATAAACGCCAGAATTATTACAACCCAAAATCCCAGCGATTTGACCGGCCCTTTCCAGCTGAAAGAGTCTTTTCCATTGGGATCATCTTTACCGGGACGTCCGCGTTTATCAGGGGGTTGACTGGAAAATTTCTTATTATCTTCGTCAAATTTCATCAAAATCTTTCTCCATCAGTAATATACAACATAATCAGCAAAAAATTCAGTATTTCTTTACTCATTTATTACTTTGCCTATGAACGGCAAGTTTCGATATTTTTGCGACTCATCAAGACCAAATCCGATAACAAAGTCATCGCCGACATCGAAACCGCGATATTTTATATCGATATCTACCTGCCGGCACTTGCTTTTATCCAAAAGTGTAACAATTTCTATCGAGGCAGGTTCCTGCTTTTTAAGCTGTTTTATAATTGTCTGAGCGGTCCGCCCCGAATCGACGACGCCTTCAACGATCAAAAGATGTCTTCCAGCCAACGGCGTATCCGGCCCGCCGTACATATCAACCTTTTCATCGCGTGTCTGGCCGTTGGAGTAACTTGTTGCCGATATAAATTCGACTTCTATCGGGATGGATATATTCCTGATCAAATCGGCCATGAAGACAATGCATCCTTTCAAAATGCCGATCATAATCGGTTCCCGATTCTTATAGTCCCGGGATATCTGTTTCCCCAGACGCTTAATTGCCTGGGCGATTTTATCCTGGGGCAGCAGAAGTTCAAATTTTTGTAATTCGGGTGATTTCATTGTCGAGACTTTCAATTGCAAGTACCTTTTTTGTTGATGTATTTATTTTGACGCGATCCGCGATTTGGTATCCGGCCAGCCAGACAACCCCCAGCTGATCACATACCACCGGTATCTCATCCCTGATATATCTCAGTATCTTCCTGTCGGTTAAAAAATCTCCCAGTTTTTTGGTCTGCTTCATGCCCAGCGGGATGAAGCTGTCTCCCGGTTTCATACCTCTTACGTAAAGCGGGAGCGAAAGAGCGTCGAAATCAACGACGATTTTTCGTCCGCCCTTTTGTCGCTTAAGCAAGGCTCTGGCCGGCGAGACAGTCGAGCATTTAATTTTTTTATTAATCCCTTTGAGTTCAGCAATACCATTTAATACAAGCGGCGACTTTTCAATACTTGTTTTTCGGCTGAACAGAATCAGCCGATTTCTCTCATTAACCGCAGTGATGCCGTCAGTTAAACTCAGCGCTTTGATTCGACCCTCAATTAATTCTAAAATGCGATTAACGTCTTCAAAGCTTCCCATTCCCGGGCGCCCGCTTGCCCATTCGAGCAGTTGCTTAATCAGGCGCCTTTTCAGCCAAACATCATAAGCCGAAATGCCAGCCAAATCAACAATAATTTTCCCTCCCGGAGTGATCGAACATATTTTTTTAGCCAACTCACCGGCAAAGTCGTCGAGAAAACGATTTTCATCCGCCAAAATCCGGGTGAAATTATAAATGGAGGAACGGTATTTTTCGCCGAATTGCTTCTCGACGAGGGGAAGGATCATGTTCCTGATATAATTCCGGCTGTATTTTGATTTCAAATTCGAAAGGTCAGTCATAAAGGGAATCTTGTTCTTTTTCAAATATTCCTCGATCTCACGGCGCGGAATATTGAATAGCGGCCGAACTCGTCCGTTTTCAATCGGTTTTATCGGATTCAGCCCCTGCGGGCCGGTTCCCCTGATAAGACGAAACAGGACGGTTTCGACCAAATCGTCAAGGTGATGCCCCAGGGCTATTTTATTGCAGTCGAATTCGTTAGCCATCCAGGCCAGGGCTTCCTTCCGGAAGCGATGACCGGCATCTTCCACCGAAATCTTGTGTTCGGCGGCGGCCGCCGGGACATCGGCCTCGATAACGCCAAAGGGAACTTTAAGTTTCGCACAAATACCACGACAGAATTCGATTTCCTTTTTTACCGCCCGAGGTCGGATTTTGTGATTTATATAACAGGCCGCGAGAGTGAAGTTGAATTTCCGGGCCAGTCGAGCCAGGGAATAGAGCAGGGCCGTGGAATCGGGGCCGCCTGAAAAAGAGACAAGGATTTTATCGCCGCTCTCAATCAGGCTCAATTCCAGAATATTTTTTTCGACCTTCTTAACAATATCTGCCATAGTTTGAATATAATAATTTTTTGGGAAGATTAAAGCAGTTATTGTATATAAATGGTTGACGAGTCCGTGATTATTTTTATATTGTAATAAAGTAATATGGTCGGACTTATCATCAATGGATAATGAAACAATTCAATAAAATAGCTGGCTTCGTTCTTATTATTACAGGCATTTCCATGTTAATTATGCCAATGGGTTGTGATAAGGATCGAGTCTTAATTACAGTACCGGAAACACCATCGTTTGACGGGTTTTGGATAGATAATTTCAATGCGATAACAATACCATTTATTATTGACAGTGTTGTATTTGTGGATTCCGGCTGGATTTATGTTCCACCCAAAACTTGCACCACCTCTATCACACCTATGAAATCGGTGGTTGTTTTTGAAGACAGCCTTTTTGATGTCAAGGTTTTTAAAGATGATGAAACTTTGGTGACGCATCATGCCGGACGGTTTCGGGTCAGCCGCGACACTTTTTATATTTATGAAGAAAACGGCATAGACAGAATATTCGGTTATGAATTCCGCAATGCGGATTCCTTGTATATTTTCGATTTCAGATATGCCGACACAACCGGCCCGGTTTGTTTTATAGTAGGAGAGAATTTAATTTTGTGGGATGCCGGGCCTTATAATTTATCTCTACAAGGCCGGGGCGTTTTTATAAGGGAGAGATATCATGTTTTCAAATAGGAATTTATTCTTAATCGGACTTGCGGCCATAATGACGGTAATCATTGCCGGATGCAGCGATGAACTGCCGACCGGGAGCTATCAAAATTCGCTTGTGGGAACATGGTCGGAGACATATAAAACCGGTTTTGACGATATCATCGTACCGGAATCCGAACCTCAGCCGGGGGAAGTGCCCGATCCGATAGAAATTTATCATCCGGTTTATGGCAGATATATGATTGATCTTCCTCTTAAATCGGTTTTGGCTCTGCGCAACTCAAGGTTTGAACTAAAAATTTTTGATGACCGAAATATCCTGCAAAAAGAATTAAAAGGGGAGTACAGAAAACGCGGTAAGCGGATGATTTTTTCGGTTGATTATACCTGGGCCGCTTTTTATGATGCCTGGCAGATTGAATATGATCCATATGCAAAATATTTTGATACTCTTATGTTCGATATTGTGAATGCCGATTCGCTGGCGTTTCAGACTCAGTCTCATTATGACGAAGAATCGGGCATGACTTGCGTTAGCAGCAACAGCATTCTCTGGTCGGTTCCGGGAGGGCTGGGATTCAAGCTCTCGGGGATATTTGTCCGGCAGGACTAAGCGTCGGCCGGGAAACAACTTATAATCTCATCAAATATTAGTTTGACTCTCCATATCCATCCGCCTATATTCGTATCTTAATTATTTGGAGGAATCGATGAAACAGCCTAAAGTTACCCCTCAGATGGTCAAAGATCATGGCTTGAATGAGGAAGAATATAAAAAGATACAGGAAATATTGGGACGTGAGCCGAATTTTACCGAACTGGGTGTATTTTCGGTCATGTGGTCGGAGCACTGCTCATATAAGAATTCAATCGCTTTGCTGAAAACCCTGCCGCGTGACGGCGAGGCGCTTCTGACAAAAGCAGGCGAAGAAAATGCCGGCGCCGTCGATATCGGTGGCGGCCTTGCGGTTGTTTTCAAGATTGAGTCACATAACCACCCCTCGGCGGTCGAACCATACCAGGGCGCGGCGACCGGTGTCGGCGGTATTTTGCGTGATATTTTCACCATGGGGGCGCGGCCGATTGCCTCGCTCGATTCGCTTCGATTCGGTTCACCCGATAATCCGCGGGTGCGGTATCTGGTGGACGGCGTCGTGCGCGGGATCGGCGATTACGGCAATTCATTCGGCGTTCCGACCGTGGCCGGGGAGACATATTTCGATGATGCCTATACCGGCAATCCATTGATCAATGCCATGGCGGTCGGCATTGTCAAAAGCGACGGGCTGGTCTCGGCCACTATTTCCGGCGAGGGTAATCCGGTTATGATTGTCGGGTCCAAGACAGGACGCGACGGGATTCATGGGGCGACCTTCGCTTCGGAAGAACTAACCGCAAAATCACAGGAGAAACGGCCGTCGGTGCAAATCGGGGATCCTTTTACCGAGAAACTGCTGCTCGAAGCGACGCTCGAGATTATCGACAAAGACTTGATTGTCGGCGTGCAGGATATGGGCGCGGCCGGAATCACCTGTTCCTGTTCGGAAATGTCGTTCCGCGGCGGCGCCGGAGTGACCATCGAAATAGATGATATCCCGGTGCGCGAGGATCACATGACCCCGTATGAGATTCTTCTGTCGGAGTCGCAGGAGCGGATGTTGGTTTGTGTCAAAAAAGGGTTGGAGAACGAGGTCAAAAAAGTATTCGATAAATGGGAACTGGATTCGACCATAATCGGCTATGCCAACAACAGCGGCATATTCAAGGTTCTCAAGAGCGGCGAGACGGTGGTGGAAATTCCGGCAAAGTCGCTGGCGCTTGGAGGCGACACACCGGTGTATCATCGCGAAACCAAGAAACCGGCTTATATCGACCAGCTTTCGAAGATAAATTTTGATGAATATCCTGAAGATCGCAACTGGACGCAGGACCTTCTGACACTGCTGGCGGCGCCGAATATTTGCTATAAAGGCTGGGTGTTCGACCAGTATGATTCGATGGTGCGGACGAATACGGCGGTCGGGCCGGGTTCGGATGCGGCGGTGCTGAGAGTGCGCAAGACCAATAAGGCACTGGCCGTAACGACCGACTGCAACGGCCGGTACTGTTATCTCAATCCGCGCAAGGGCGCCATACAGGCGGTGGCCGAGTCGGCGCGCAATATTGTATGCTCGGGCGGAAAACCGGTGGCGATCACCAACTGCCTGAATTTCGGCAACCCCTACAAGCCGGAAATTTATTATGGTTTTGCCGAGGCGGTGGCCGGGATGGGCGAAGCCTGCCGGGCGTTCGGGACGCCGGTGACCGGCGGCAATGTCAGTTTCTATAACGAGGATCCGGAGCGGGCGGTGTTCCCCACGCCGACGATCGGGATGCTCGGTATTGTCGATGATGTGGCGCATATCACGACGCAGAATTTCAAGGATGCCGGTGATCTGATCTTCCTGCTCGGCGAAAATGAAGAAGAACTGGGGGCCTCGGAATACCTGCATACGATTTACGGCAAGAATACCGGGCCGGTTCCCGAGCTTGACCTGTACGAAGAGAAACGTCTTCAGGAGACGCTTCTGGAAGCGATCCGCCGGGGATATATCAAATCGGCGCATGACTGCTCCGACGGCGGGCTGGCGGTGACGCTGGCCGAGTGCTGTATCGGCTACCGCGAGAACATGATCGGCGCCTCGGTGCGGGTCGAGGATGATATGCGGCATGACTGCATCCTGTTCGGCGAATCGCAGTCGCGGGTGGTGGTCTCGGTGCAAAATGGTTCTGCCGCGAAGCTGGTTGATTTGTGCATCATGAATAATGTCTCGATACAGGCGATCGGGATTGTCGGCGGCGGGCATCTGAGCATCAACGATCTGGTGAATGTTTCATTGAAGAAGCTCGAAGACGCTTATTACGACAGCCTGCCGAAATTACTGGCGAAAGCGTAGACAGACTTCCTGAAAAGAGACGAACCCACAGTCCACCGAGGCGGATGGGGCACTCTGGCTATTCAAATTGCATTTCAGCCCGAGCGGCGATTATTCGCTCAGTCACCTTATCAATCAATTCCAGACTTATAAAATCATCTAACGGCCAGTAGGCTTCAATTTCTAGTAGGCTTTGCCCTATTATACCATTAGGATTTACAAATGGATGGACATTAAGCATAGAAACGGCTTTGTCCCTTGTGCGATTAATATATTTCCCAGCATATCTATGATCACCAGCGGATTTTATCTTCGTCAGTTTTGTATAAACATATGGCTTATTTTCAATACTTATTAATTTAAGAATAATAGTCTTAGATCCATCACCTGAGCGAATGCTAAGTTCGCGGTCAAAGTCGCTAATACTGAATTGACCATCGGGATCGATTCTGCATGCTACTTCTCTGAGCAGAAGTGGATCACTATGTCTTATCTTATCGGAAGAAGCCATATCATAAGCAGCCTGAAATGCGTCTTTGGCCTCAGAAAATGAGATACGCTCATTTTGATTATCTTTTGTGCATCCAATAATTATTCCTGTAAGGTAATCAGGAAGACAATGCCATTTATATGCATATTTTTTTATTATTGTTTTTCTAACATTATCTGAAAAATCGGAGAATTTTTGCGCATTTGGTCTGGGGTCATCCCCAACAAAGACAAAATATGCTAACATGCCATATCCAAACACATCGACGGCAGTATTTCTAGTACTTATTCCCATTTGTCTACCTGATGCTGTCTGCTCGGGTGCAGCATATCCCTGGGCGCGAGCACCATGGACCACGGAAAGATCAGATGCACCCTTATGCCATGATAAGTCGAAATCTAGTACTATAACGTCTATATCATTATTAATATTATAAAAGTCCTTCAATATAACGTTATCCGGTTTTAAATCCCTATGCAAAACTATTTCGTCCAGGCTATGAGCTCTATATACAACATCACCAATTTGTAATAGGACCTCCAGACAGGTTTCTAAACTTTCTAGAAACTTATATTCCTTAGCCTTTGAAAGAGTCAATCCGTCAATATATTCCATCAGTATACAGGCCGGAACTTCATAGGCCTCTATAATTTTCACCATTCGAAGAACCTTCTTTTCAGTTAGAATCCTCATAGAATAAACGCCTCTACGGAAACTATTAAGGTAATCCTTTTTGTCACGAACATTTAGATGTAATATCTTTATAGCGGCTCTTTCTTTAGTGTTAATATTCTCAACTTCATAGACCTGACCAAACGCCCCACTTCCTATCTCATCAATAATTTTATATCCATAAAGAGTATCATAATTGGAGTTCTTTGATACAAGCCAAGCCATATGTATGGCCTTGAGGTGATCATTATAAAAATATTCCAACTTATCAATATCTTCCAAAGTAGCCTGCCGATCCGGCGGAATGATATTTCTTATCGCGGAATTCAATAGCCATCTGGCGTCATTTATTGACATGTTGATAAGTTCGTCATCATTGGGTAGATCTCCTAAAGATCTCTCCTCACCAGTAAAGACCGACGAAGGTATAGTGTCCTTTGGAATATAAGACAGACAGTCATTTAAGAATTGCCCTATTTCAGTATGTTTTTCCGGGTCATCAGGCTTATATGGTATTACGGCGATGGATTTATTCCCTAGATCTTCAATATCGAAACGATTTGGATTAGGCAATAAGATAAAGTGCTTGGCTTCGGTTGAATGAGAGGTTATCAATGCATGCTGAATAATATATTTAAATGCAAAATCCTCCAAATTGTATCCAAGAATAAGGAGATTTTTGGTCTGACACAGATTACTCATGAATGAAATATATTCCCTTTTACATAGCAGTTGGGTCTTCTCTCCCTCTGTAAATACCCATGATGTGGGGTCCATTAAGATGCCGTGAGGATGAAACACGAAATTATGAGTTCCAGAAAGAAATTGTGAATATTTATGAGTTTCTAATGAGGTTGCCATGTCAACATGGCATTTATTTTCCCTTGCAAAAGAGTCAATAGCGCAGGTATCGATATTAAAAGTAACAATGCCTTTGATTTTAAGCCGCCATAACATATCATATGTTTCAGGAATTCTCGACTTATCTAATATCTCTAGCTTACTCTTGATTGCTGATATGTAGGCCTGACCGGGTAGTAATTTTTTAAGTTCCTGAAAACATTTCCATAAATCGTTATAGCTGCGCAGCGATGCGAGTTTTTTTTTGTATCCGTCTTGCTCGTCCTCTGGATATTCGCTTAATCTGGCAAAAGCATCATTAATCAATAAATTTCTTAATTCATCCCAAGATGGCAGCCCAGCTGGCCTTGATAATCCCGCACCAATTATAGCAATAAAATCTTTTGAATTTTCCCTGATTCGTTTTCGAAGATTAATATAATCAGGGTGATTTTTATCGATACTCATATTATGACCTCCAATAGATTTTTATGTAGGCTTTTAATAGACCTAAATTCCGATTTTACACTTTATTACAATATCTCTCTTTAAATTTCCGAGCGAATTATCCGTCCAGGTGACAATCAAAGATGAGGCAACCCACGAAATAAAGATATTAGTATTTTATTTTATGGCAAGGAAATAATGGGCGCAAATAAGAAATGGAAAGATGGCGATAATACTTTCAATTTTTCTGCTTATTCACATAGTCAGATATTGCCATTAGATATTAGTCGGCCCAAGTCGTCAGTTTAGGTTTTAGGTTCAAAAGGGGCAGTTCCTTCACTCATTAGGGGGGGCTGTGAATATCAGGCGCCTACCTGAATTGAACTTTTTCTTTTAATTGCTTTTCGGGGGGGATTTATTATACTCTCCCTTTATGGCTGTTTATTTTTTCTCGGATGCGCATCTTGGCGAAAATGACAAAGTTCGCGAGAAGGCCAAACTGGAGAAGATTTTTGCTTTTCTGGAGATGGTCAAAAATGACGGCGAGAAGCTGTTCATTCTGGGCGACTTGTTCGATTTCTGGTTCGAGTATAAACATGCCATCCCCAAGGACCACCTGAAAGTGGTCTTCAAGCTGTCATCGCTGATCGATGAGGGCAAAGAGGTTCATTATATATCCGGCAATCATGATTTCTGGCTGGGTAATTTCCTGAGCCGCGAGGCAGGGATTACCATTCATCGCGATTATTATGAAACGGTCGAGCAGGGGAAACGGCTGTTTATGATTCACGGCGACGGGATCTCACCCTCCGATAAGGGATACCGGCTGTTGAAAAAGATTCTGCGCAGCAAGGTCAATATCTGGCTCTACCAGAAACTCCCGGCCGATTGGGGAATACCGCTGGCGAAACTGGTGTCGGGATCGTCGAGGAATTACACCTCCGGCCGCACGACCGAGTTTATCAAGGATTATGAAGAATATGCCGGGAAAAAGCTGGCCGAGGGTTATGATGCGGTCGTGATCGGGCACCTTCATGTGCCGATATTAAAGCAATTAACCGGCGGGATTTATTTGAATACAGGCGATTTTATCAAGCATTTTTCGTATGGGAGAATGGAAAACGGGAAGGTTACATTAGAATATATATGACGGGCTCAGGCGGGAATCAGTAATGGACACACCCCGCCCTTCACTATGTTCTGGATTTTCAACCCTTCGGGCACCCCTCTCAAGAGGGGAAATTAGGAAGCAAGGGCGGTTGTAAAGCCGCAAATAATTTATTATGAGAATCATAAGATCGATAGAGCAGATGCAGAGGCTCTCGAGGAGGCTGGCCGCCGAGGGGAAAGTAATCGGGCTGGTGCCGACGATGGGTTTTTTGCATAAGGGGCATATTTCGCTGATAAAGCGAGCCAAAAAGCTGTCTGATGTGGTTATCACCACGATTTTTGTCAATCCGAAGCAGTTTGCGCCGTCGGAGGATCTCGATAAATATCCCCGTGATGAAAAAGGGGATGTCAAAAAGATTAAAGAAGCGGGTGGGGATATCGTCTTTATCCCCAAGGCGACTGATATGTACCCCGCGAATTACCGAACATATGTCGATGTCGAGGGGATAACCGATCTGCTTGAGGGCGCTTCGCGGCCGGGGCATTTCCGCGGCGTTACTACTATTGTTGCCAAGCTGTTTAATATTACGCGACCGGATGTTGCTGTTTTCGGGCAGAAGGATTTTCAGCAGGCGGTGGTCCTGAAAAAAATGGCGGCCGACCTGAATTATCCCTTCGACCTTATAATTGCCCCGACGGTCAGGGAGAAGGACGGTCTGGCGATGTCTTCGCGAAACAAGTATTTCACGCCGGAACAGCGCCAGGAAGCAGTTTGTCTGTATGAGGCATTGATTAAGGCCCGCGGGTTGGTTCGGGTCGATAAAATCGATAATCCGGCGCGTTTGCGACGCGAGATGACCAAAGTAATCAAGAACATATGTCCGGTTGCGAAGGTTGATTATATTGCTTTCACGGATCAGGAAACGCTGCTTCCGGTCAAAAAAGTCGATCAAAACAGTATTTGTTCACTGGCGGTTCGGCTTTATGGTGTTCGGTTGATCGATAATATGAAACTTGTCTAATTTTGCCGGACGGCGTTGCGCGGCAAAAAAATAAAACATTATTGAGCCCTGGCCCGTCTTAGAAGTAATTGAGTTGACAAACAGGACAAAATTTCTAATATTGCCACGTGATTAAAAGACTGCTAACGAACAGCTTCAGGTTAACAGCCATTGCCTTGCTCCTCACAGGCATTTTCGCTCTATCTGCTTCAGCCCAGACAGCGGAGGATCCGATATTCCGGATCGACCGGTTTGCAATACTGATATTTATGATCGTTTTTTCGGCGGCGGTATTGCTTTACACCCGGTGGGCAAAAAAGGGCAAAGAGCTTTATGTCCGCAAAATTCCCGGTATTGCCGCGGTGGAAGAGGCGGTCGGCCGCGCCACCGAAATGGGCAAACCGGTTTTGTTTATTCCGGGCATCGCTGATGTCGAAGATATCGAGACGATTGCCGGCCTGTCGATTCTGGGCCGTGTGGCCAAAATAATCGCTACCTACGGAACGCCTCTTTCGGTTCCGGTTCGCTATCCGATGGTTCTGGCGGCGGGGCAGGAGGTGGTTGAGCAGGCTTATCTCGAGGCGGGTCATCATGACGCTTACGATAAGGATACGGTCAGATATGTGGCCGGCGAGCAGTTTGCTTATACGGCGACGGTGAACGGTTGGATGATGCGCGAGAAGCCGGCGGCCAATATTTATATGGGCGCCTTTTTTGCGGAATCGCTGCTTCTGGCCGAGACCGGCAATGCGGCGGGAGCCATTCAGATCGCGGGAACCGCCCGACCGGAGCAGTTACCGTTTTTTATCGCCGCCTGCGATTACACACTGATGGGCGAGGAACTATACGCGGCGTCGAGCTATCTCAGCCGCGAACCGCTTCTCCTGGGCGGACTAAAGGGACAGGATTTTATAAAAATTTTGATAATCATCGCCATTCTGATCGGGGTGATACTGGCCCTTTTTGGCGATGCTTCATGGTACAGCGATATTTTTAACGTATCCTAAGGATTTATGCGATCGACATTACCTGTCATAGTTGCTTTTCTAGCTGGAATAGCGATGGTCATAAGTTTCTTTTTCAATCCGGAGCGGACCGTGCTGGGCCAGTTTCAGGAGAATCTGCTTCAATGGGTGACTATCGTGGGCGGTTTCACCCTGGTTTTGGGTGTCTTCTCAATTGTCAGGGTAAATGCGCGGGCCGTTTCACGCCGCAGTGACGGCTGGATATACAAGCTGGCGACGGTGGTTTCGGTATTCGCGATGGCCCTGCCGTCGATGCTTCCGACCTCGTCCAGTTCATCTTTCGGCAAGATTTTTTACAGCATCTTTCCGGAAAGCTGGGCGGGTGCTTTTGGAACCGGGCCCAACTCCATCTATGACTGGCTGTTTAATTATGTCGATTCACCGATGATGGAGACGATGTTTGCGACGCTGGCTTTTTATATTGCGTCGGCGGCATATCGGGCGTTTCGAGCCCGGTCGGCGGAAGCGACGTTACTGCTGATTACGGCTTGTATCGTTATGGTCTGGCGGGTGCCGATGGGTGAGGCCTTCCTGCGGTTGTTCAGCGACAATCTTCCGGAATATATAAATATGTATGTTATGAAGGGTTTTAATATGTCGGTTCAGCGCGGCATTATTATCGGGGCGGCGCTGGGTATGGCTTCGATGTCGCTGCGGATCCTCCTGGGGATAGAGCGGACATATATGGGGAAAGGATAATATGGCATTCTGGGAAAAAGTATCGAACATCGATCGGCGCTGGATTTATCTTCTGGTGGCGATTGCCGTCTTTTTCCCCATGATTTTCATCATGCAGTTTCCGGTTGAATTGACACCGGAGGCCGAACAGTTATTCGACGCCATCAATAACCTTCCCGACAGCAGTATTGTGATGCTGACCTTCGATTATTATCCGTCCGCAATGGCCGAGACGCGGCCGATGTCGATTGCCGCTTTAAGGCATATGTTTTCCAAAAATATGAAAGTCGTCACGCTCTCCAATATTCCTCTGGGCGGGCCGACCATTGCCGAAGATGTAACCAGGGCGATTGCAAAAGAGTACGGGAAAGTGTATGGAGCGGATTATGTCAATCTGGGATATAGAGCCAATTATACGGCGGTGATGCATGGCCTGGCCAGTTCGATCGAATCGATTTTCAAGGCTGATTTTACCGGGACACCACTAAAAGATTTGCCCTTGATGCAGAAGGTCAAGAATTATAACGATATCAGATTTATTTTTGTGGTTGCGGACAATGCCACCATAGATTACTGGATTTCGATTGTTAACGCCCAGTATGGCATTCCGGTCGGGGGCGGGGTGACGGCGGTTGTCGCGCCCAAGATGTATGCTTTTATCGAAACCGGGCAGTTGACCGGGCTTCTGGGCGGTATGAAGGGCGCGGCGGAATATGAAAAGCTGGTCAATATCACCGGAACCGCCACGAGGGGAATGGACTCCCAGTCGATGGTTCATTTTCTGATAATCTTTTTTGTCGTTGTCGGGAATATCGCCTACTTTGCGACACGCAAGAGCGAGAAGGGTCATTAGTAATGGTTGAGAGTCTGACCTTTTTGGAGCATTTCCAGATATGGCTGAGAGCCTATCTCATCCTTTCGCTTTTCTCATTTCTGTACAAGGACAATAGGTTTTACAAATTTTCCGAGCATATTTTTGCGGGGCTTTCGGCGGGATATTATGTTGGATTAATATGGCAGACGGTTATAATCCAACAGCTGCTCAATCCTGTTTTCGATGAAGGGGAATATCTTCTGATTATACCGGGGCTTCTGGGGGTTCTGATGTTTGCGCGTCTGATACCCAAATGGACCTGGGTCAGCCGCGTATCACTGGCTTTTGTCATTGGAAACACGGCCGGCATATATCTGGTCAATGCGCTTCACGGCCTCATATTTCCGCAGCTTTATTCAACCATGGGTTCATTGACCGGAGCCAAAGGTTTTTCGGGTGGTCTTCTGGCCGTTATTGTGATTGTTGGTGTCATTTCGACCCTGATATATTTCTATTTCTCAAAGGAACATAAGGGGGTTCTGGGCGTAACGGCCCGGGTAGGTATTTGGTTTATAATGATCGCTTTTGGGGCGCATTTCGGCTATACGGTGATGGGACGAATATCGCTTTTGATAGGGCGGGCGGAATTTCTGTTTTATGAATGGGGCGGCAGTCTCCGCCAGATCTTTTAGTCTTATTTTTCATATTCCAAGCATTTTGTTATCGTCATAACCGCCTGATTCGTATATGGTTTATATGTTCAGCCAGGATAGTGCCAGAATTGATTTGCCTTTTATGTTTATTTCTCCCTATATTAAGCCGAAAATTTGAGATGAGAAAGAATCTAAAAATAATAATTCCGGTCGCCGGCATCGGGACCAGGCTTCAACCGCATACATTTACCGTTCCCAAGCCGCTGATAAGCATTGCAGGAAAGCCGATTCTGGCGCATATAATTCAGCCGCTTCTGGCGTTGAAACCGGAAGAAATCATATTTGTAATCGGACACTTGGGCCATCATATTGTCGATTACATTAAGGCCACTTATAAGTTCAAGGCCAGATTTGTCGAGCAAACGGAGCTTCTTGGATTGGGTTTTGCCATCCATCTGGCGCTTCAGGATCTGACCAACGGCCCAATTCTGGTCGTTTTGGGTGATACCATAGCCAAAACCGATTTCACATCTTTTATCAAACATGGTGATAATGTGATCGGCTTGCAGAAAGTCGACGACCCGCGCCGTTTTGGAGTGGCTGTTGTCGAGGACGAACGGATAATTGCGCTTGAGGAAAAACCGAATAAGCCGCGGTCGGATCTGGCGGTGATCGGGCTTTATTATTTCGAAGAATCCGACAATCTAAAGAAATATTTGAGTAAGGTAATCACTCTCGGGCAAAAGACCGGCGGTGAGGTTCAGCTGACCGACGCCATGGAATTTATGGCCAGAGACGGGCATATAATAAAGCCGTTTCTGGTTGATGATTGGTTTGATTGCGGCAAGAGGGAGACTCTGTTGTCGACGAATCGAAAGCTGCTTTTGGAATCGAGTGAAGTCAATAACCACCCGGGATCGATTATTATCCCGCCGGTTTATATTGCCTCATCGGCGACCCTGGAAGATTCGATAATTGGGCCATATGTATCGATTTCGGAGGGGGCGCAGATTGTTCGCTCGATTATCCGCGATTCCGTTATTTGTGATAAAGCTATTGTGGAGAACAGCCTTCTGGAATCTTCCCTGATCGGGGATAAAGCAATTGTCAGGGGCACGTTCAATCGTTTTAATGTCGGCGGCTCATCGGAAGTCGGGTAATTCTAATCGGAAAAATGCAATAAGGAGGATATAGATGTCGGCGGGTAATTTTCTGTTTACATCGGAATCTGTCACGGAGGGACATCCGGATAAGGTCTGCGATCAGATTTCTGATGCCATTCTGGATGATGTGATCAGGCAGGACAAAAATGGCCGGGTTGCCTGTGAGAGTTTTGTCTCCACCGGCTTGGTAATAGTCGGCGGCCAGATAACCACCAAGGCCTATGTCGACATACATAACATAGTCCAGGGAGTGATCAGGGATATCGGCTATACGGTTCCATCCTATGGATTTTCATATGATTCCTGCGCCATTCTTAATGCCATCGGGCCGCAGTCACCCGATATCGCCCAGGGAGTCGATACCGGGGGAGCGGGGGATCAGGGTTTGATGAGCGGGTATGCCTGCCGCGAGACCGATGAATTGATGCCGATGCCGATAATGACAGCGCATAAACTGGCCAAACGGCTGACTGAAGTACGCAAGCGCAACATTCTGCCTTACCTGGGCCCTGACGGAAAAACCCAGGTGACAGTCGAGTACCGCGACAGAGTTCCAACGCGAATCGAAGCCGTCGTGGTTTCCACTCAGCATACCGAGGAAATCCTGGATTCATCCGGAATGCGTATTACGGAGCAGGCGCGTCAGGAAATAATTGAAAATGTGGTGAACCCCATAATACCGGCCGAAATGCTGGACAGCAAGACAAAGTACTATGTCAATCCTACGGGCAAATTCGTATGTGGCGGGCCGAGATCGGACACCGGCATGACCGGACGTAAAATAATTGTCGATACTTACGGCGGGATGGCTTCCCATGGCGGCGGCGCTTTTTCCGGGAAGGATCCGACCAAGGTTGACAGGTCGGCGTCATATATGGCCAGATATATTGCCAAGAACATCGTCGGGGCCGGGCTGGCCGATAAATGCACTCTGCAGCTGGCTTATGCCATCGGTATTGCTGAGCCGGTTTCGATAATGGTCTTTACCGATGATTCCAATAAAATACCGGAAGACAGGATCGAAGAGCTCATCAGGAAACACTTCGATCTGACCCCGCGCGCCATAATCGAATCGCTGAATCTGCTTCGGCCGATTTACAAAGGAACCGCGGCGTACGGCCATTTCGGCTGGGACGAGCCGCAGTACACATGGGAAGCGCTTAATAAAGTAAAAGATTTGCAAAAGGATGCCTGATAGCATGACCACAAGTAAATTCGATATAACCGATATTAAGCAGGCGTCCAAAGGCAAACTTCACATCGAATGGGCCGAGCAGAATATGCCGGTCCTGCGCCTGATAAAGGAGCGTTTCGAAAAAGAGAAGCCTTTGCGGGGTGTCAACCTGGCCTGCTGTCTGCATGTCACGACCGAAACGGCCAATCTGATGATTACGCTCAAGGCGGGCGGCGCCAATGCGGCCCTGTGCGCCTCTAATCCGCTGTCAACCCAGGATGATGTTGCGGCCTCGCTGGTCAAGGATTATGGAATTCCGGTTTTTGCCAAATTCGATGAAGATAAAAAAACTTATTATCGCCATATCCATCAGACACTGGACATTAAGCCGCATATCACCATGGATGACGGCGCCGATCTGGTATCGACGCTTCACTCCGAACGCAAAGAATTGCTCGAGGGGATTATCGGCGGAACCGAGGAGACCACGACGGGAGTCATTCGTCTCAAGGCGATGGCGGCCGACGGCGCCCTGAAATATCCCATTGTCGCCGTCAATGATTCGAAAACCAAGCATTTTTTCGATAACCGTTACGGGACCGGCCAATCGACGATCGACGGGATTCTTCGCGCCACCAATGCTCTTATCGCCGGGTCAAACGTTGTTGTGGCCGGTTATGGCTGGTGCGGCCGCGGTTTTGCCAGGAGAGCGAGCGGCATGGGCGGTCACGTGATTGTGACCGAGATTGATCCGACCAAGGCCATCGAGGCGGTTATGGACGGTTACCGGGTTATGACCATGAGCGAGGCGGCGAAGATAGGAGATATTTTTGTAACTTTGACCGGGGATATCAATGTCATCCGGATGGAACATTTCGATAAGATGAAAGATGGCGCCATTGTTTGTAACTCCGGGCATTTCAATGTCGAAATCGATCTGGCTTCGCTGGAAAAAGCAAAGAAGAAAAAGCGCGCGGTGCGGGATTTTGTCGAGGAATATACGCTTAAGAGCGGCCGGCGTGTAAATATTCTCGGCGAAGGACGACTCATTAACCTGGCGGCGGCGGAGGGGCATCCGGCGATGGTCATGGATATGTCCTTTGCCAATCAGGCGCTGGCGGCCGAGTATCTGATTAACAATGCCGCGAAGCTTAAGAAGCTGGTTTATGTTGTTCCTGAAAAGATCGACAATCATATTGCCGCGCTGAAGTTAAGATCAATGGGCATAAAAATAGACAGACTGACCCCGGAGCAGAAAAAATATCTTGCCTCATGGGATATGGGGACGTAGAGCCGCAGAATTTTCAGGATTTCGGGTAATTTATGAAAGTCAGGCCGCACCGGCCTGACTTTTTTATTGATTGGGCAAAAAAAAGGCGACATTTATTGAATTGGTGTGTCTTTAAGATAGAAAAAGATTCCGGAAGGAAGCCACCTTGACAGAGTCCGTTGACGGCATGAACAAGAGATTTGGCGAAATATTTTACGGGCATAAGGATCGGGTATATAATTTCGCGCTTAGAATGCTCGGCGACAAAGATGCGGCCGGCGATATCACCCAGTAAGAATAAATACAAACCGGCGGCCCAGGGGAATAAGCCGGTGGCGGTGTGGGTGACCTATACCGTCAAGTTTGCCATGGATTAGAAAATATTATTTCTGCGCGGAATGAAATATTAACTCTGTAAAGTATCTCTAAAAAACAATGACAGAAATTTGACAGGAGGCATAATGAAAATGAAGTGTTTGGCGCTGGCTGTAATGATTTTTGCTCTGGCCACTTTGGTTCAATCCCAGGATAAGCTGCCGGGACCGGACGAATTCATTGCGGTGGATTCGATGCCGCAGATGATTGAAAATATACCGCCCGTTTATCCGGAGGCGGCAAAACAGGCTCGTATTGAGGGTGATGTGATGATCAAGGCGCTGGTCGATACGAACGGCTCCGTTGTTAAAGTGCTGGTGGGGAAAACATCCGGAAATGAGGCCCTTGATAGTTCGGCAGTCCGGGCGGCATATAAGAATAAATTTACCCCGGCTAAACAAGGTGTTAAACCGGTGGCTATCTGGGTGGCTTACAAGGTAAAGTTTGATCTTGGTGATAAGACGGACGAGGAATCATAAGGCGGCACATGATCTGATAGTCTTCATTTAATAATATTGACGACAAACGGCGGGCGGTCCGCCGTTTTTTATTACTTAGAATCCCCGGCAGGAAGGTTCCGGCCCGCTCTTGTACAGGTAATTAATGAGATAAGTAATATCCAGAATATTGATATTGCCTGAAGAATTCAGATCGGCAGCTTCCTGCGGTACTGGTGCATTACCGTTCTTATAAAGATAATTTATTAAAAATGTAATATCAAGGATATTGACCAAACCATCGCCATTGGCGTCACCGCAAGTGAATTCGCATATATCGCCGATATTATTGCTATTCGTGTCGGCCTGATCAGGATTAGCAATTATAATGCAATTATCGCAACTGTCACCAATACCGTCGCCGTCATATTCTTCCTGCAGCGGGTTGAATGTGAGCGGGCAGTTGTCACTGCCGTTTTGGACGCCGTCAGCGTCGGCATCAAAGCTATTGATCCAAGCCATAGCCGCTTCGACAACATCGTCCTTCCCCTGTGCGGCGCCGTCCCTCGAAAGCCAGATATCCTCGTAAGGGACATCGGGGAAATCCTCAACACTCGGAAAATTAAGGTGAGTAAGATAGCGGCCCGAGTCCTTGACCTGATATGACTCGTTTATGGCCACAAAGCCGCCGATGTCATCGTAAAGAAGCATAAACCGTTTGGAGTTGAAGGCTCCGCGTGTCGGTTTGCCGAAGAATTTTACCATCGGATGATATGACATCGCCAGCGCGCCCTGGTCACCGGCGCTGACGGCCCCCGGCCCGGTCAGGACGGCAATCGGTTTATTATAGTATGAGTTGGGATCTCCGCGAATAAGCATGGCCGAATCAAATGAGGGATTGGGGCACATGGCATAATGATCATCGGGATCGCAGCGTTTGACCCATTTGGAGGTTTCCATGGTTGTATCATAGAGAAGCTTCAGGCCGTCCTGATAAACGACCCAGCCTCCATAAGTAGTTCGAAAATCAATGATCAATCCGATTGTTTCATGGTCGAACATTATTTCCGATACCGCGTTGTAAAAATCGCTCCCCGAGCTGCCGAACCATCCCAGCACATATATATAACCTATATTAGTTTCTTCGATCAAACCCCGGGTGACAAGAGTATCGCCGGCATCGGTATAGATAGGAAAGGGAACACCCGGGACAGGTAACTGCTCCGTTGCAAAAAGCGGTAAGAGTTGGCCATCCATCAAACTTGTGGGAAGGTGAATAGTGTCGTCAGTTCCATATTTGGCAATATCGATGGTGTCGTACAGATGCCAGTTCAGTCCGGCGGCCATTAGAATGGCATGAGTGAAGGTCTCTTCCGAACTACCCCAAAATGGCCGGCAAACCGGCAATTCCGCGTCCAGTAATTCGGGATATAATAATTTCCATGGAATCCCGTCATAGCCCAAGACGACATCACCGGGGACAAGACCGAGGGGGTGATTGTCAACGGCAGTGTAAACCAGCAGAGAGCTGTCCGGCAAAGGTGTCAGACCAGCCCCGAAGTGGTTGTTTTCTCCCCAGCCGCCAATGCACAGCAGCGGGACGCCCGGAGCCGGTTCAGTCATGAGGACGACGGAATCATAGGCCCTGGTATGACTTTCACGCAGGGCCATGGTGGCATGGGTCAATATGGCACTGAATCTCCCACGACTGACCGAGTCCAGGATCTCAGGATAATATTTATCGTATAACGAATCCCAGACGTTGGTATCGAGATAATTAAAACAGGGGAACACCGAATCGATTTCCTGCCAGAATTTGCGAAAGAGATAAGACTCCAAACCGACGGAGTGCCCGTCGCCCCAGGTTGAGTCAATTACGGCCTGCCAGTCGTCCCCGGAGTAGTGGCCGGGTCGTTTGGCAATATAATTGGGTGCGGGATGTCGGGGAACGAATTGAAGCTGAAGTTCATCAGGCGGGGTGTATGTTTCGGCGGAAAAATCGGCGGCAAAAAGAAATATGGCAATCAAAAGACAAATGAAAGTTCTGGCGTGAGCGTTCATTGGAATATCCCTCCGGTTGTCGCTCAGAGCTGCTTATATGATTGAACAGTCGATTTTATATAATATAATATATGACCCATAAATCAACAATGAAAATATTAGCCGGCAAATGAATTAATGGGCCAACATAAAATGCTAAAATAAAAAGCCATTGATATATGTGTATTATAGAAGAAATGCGTAGAGAATCTTGCCGGATTATAATCAACTATTTCTTGGTTCTCAATATGATAACAAGTCCGAGCAGAAAGAAAATCCCATTGATGAGCCAGGCGGCGAGATCGGGCGAGAGCTTTTCGTTGTAGCCGAAAGACTGGGTAATTTTGAAGGCAACAAAGTAAAAAAGGGCAATCCCGGCTCCCTGGGCAAAAGATACCGCAATACCGCCGCGCCGCGGATTTGAGGCAATCGGCATACAGATTAAAATTACAATGAATGATGTGAGGGGATAGGACAGCTTCAGTTTCAGATCGACCAGTTCGCGTATGTACGGGCCGCCGGTCCTTTTCATGGTATTGATATAATGTTCCAGTTCGAAATAGCCCATGTCTTCCGGTTTTCCCAGGGGGACCTCAAAATCCGAAGGGAGCTCTTTGATATAGGCCACGGATAATGAGTCAAATGTGATAAATTGTTCATTGTCGCCGGAAAATACCCGCTTGACGCCGCTATAAAGCATCCAGTTCTTGTCGGTATAGCGTATTTTCTGGGCGGTTATCAATTCGATGAGCTTGTTTTCATTCGAGCGGTAGAGTTTTACATCGCTGCCTTCCATTTTGGCAATATTGTAGGCATTTATGGTGTAGAAAAGATCTTTGCTCACCTGTCGGTATATGTTGGTTGTCGTCAGTCGTTTTTTCTCCGGTTGTCTGTCGATAGTGTATTCCTTGATTTCGACGCGCCGCTTGTTGGCCTGAGGGAAAATAATTTCATTATAGTATATATGTCCGACGCTTAACAGGAAGCAAAATATCAGAAGGGGCGCGGCAATGCGATAGAGCGAAATACCGCTGGCCTTCATGGCCAGAATTTCGTTGCGCCGGGCGAGGATGCCGACCGAAATCAGCGCTGCCAGCAGAACAAAAACCGGCAGGAATGTCTTTATTACCCACCCGGCAAAATAAAGATAATATGTGAATATATCGACCAGCGGCACCTTGTGGTCAATGAAATGCCGCAATTCCTCGATCATATTTATGACAACGATGAGAATACCAATACCGAGCGCCACGGTAATCAACGATAATAAGAAATAGCGCAGGAGGTATCTGTCGAAAACTTTTATCATCCTATTTCCTGAAAAACGACAGCAGCGGTTTTTCGGTTATGACTTTTATAAGCAGGTACAAGCCTGCCACACCGGTTAATATATCCGCTCCCCACATGGCCACAAATGGAGATATGATGCCGCGGTCGGATAAATCTTCCCCGCCGATCAAAAATCCCCAAAAGACCGTGAATATAACGATTGAGACCGTTACGGCAATGCCCATTCCCCCTCGCCGGGTTAAAATAGCCAGGGGAGCGCCGATCAGCACGAAGGCAAATGAGGCCGCGGGGATAGAGTATTTTTTGTAAATTTCAATCTTATATTTATTCATTAATATTTTCTGGTCCCTGATCTGGTCGGCATCGCGCTTGATTTTCTGATATATTGTCTTCATATCGCCCCGCATGAATGACAGGGCACTCGAATCGGTCATGGCGGTGTCGGCCGGGTAATCGAGGCTGTCGGAAAAGAGAAAATCCAGCTTGGTCTCCACAGTCTTGTCTATTTTCTGATAAAACGGGACGATGGCATTTTGGGCATTATCAATAACTCGTTGCATTTCCGAGATATTCATCTCCCGGTCGGTCTTAAAAGTCGATTCGGATCGTTTGAATTCGGAGCCGATCCCTCCGACATTGATAACATGCTCCTTGAAATCCAGCTTTCGATAATTGCCCGGCTCTTTGGTGTCGAGCATGTGAATTTCGCCGTCATAAAGAGTAAATTGAACCGTCTGGCCGCCATCGATAAATTTCATTAAACCCGATTTGGCTACGGTAATTCGCGGCTGGGTTGGATTTCTGATCTCGGTTATGCGGACGCCCTGGACTTCCGAGGTGGTGTGATCAATGTGATCGATCAGCATGATATAGCCGTCAATATCGGTAATAAAAATCCCGGGCTTAAAAATCAAGGTCGGCCGCATAGACCTGATATCGCCGCTAAGGGTTCTGGCCTCATGGTTGAGAATCGGCAGAATCTTGTCGCTGAACTGAATCATGCCCCAGGTAAGCACCCCGGCGGCTATCAACAGGGGAATAAGAATTCGCAACAGGTTTATTCCGGAGGTTTTAATGGCAATTATTTCGAAATCTGAAGTCATGCGCCCAAAAGTCAGAAGAGTCGCCACAAGGACGCCCATTGGAACCGACAGGGCAACCATCCAGGCCAGGTTGAGAAGAATCAGCTCCAGAACGACAATGAATGAGATGTCCTTGTCGATGACCATATCAACTATTTTTGGAATGGTTTCCAAAATAAGCAGAAAGGTGATAATAAAGACCGAGAACAAGAAGGGGGGGATATGTTCCCGGAGAATATATCGGTTTAATATCTTCATGTCCGGTAGCAATATATTAATTTCATGGTCTTTAAACAAAGAAAAACTACTTTACCAGTTATACAAATCTGCTTATCTTAACCGGGAGATAAATTCAATAAATTATGATCAAAGATTTTGTCATATCCGATACGGTGACCGCCTTTCTGGCGGTTCGCAGGAAAGACGTCAAGGAATATAACGGCAACACTTATATTTCCTTCGAGTTCGGCGATGCCTCGGGCCGTATTCAGGCGGTTTGGTGGGAACCGGACCAGTCGGCCATCGAGGAACTCGAAGAAGGCGATATTGTCAAAATCAAGGGCACGGTGGCACAATATCGCGGCAAGCCGCAGTTAAAAGTTGTAAAATTAAGGCCGGCCAAAGAGGATGAATATAATCTGGCCGACCTTCTCCCGCATTCCCAATTTACAAAAGATGAGTTGAAAGGTAAAATACTTTCGTTGACCGAGCGGGTCGAAAGCAGCTATATTCGCAAGTTGCTGGATTTATTCTGGAACGATCAGGGCTTTTTCGACGAATATCTGAAAGCTGCCGGCGGCAAACTGTGGCACCACGCCTTCATCGGCGGACTGGCCGAACATTCATTGAACGTCACGGAACTTTGCCTTGATATTGCCAGGAAATATCAATATCTGGATCGAGATTTGCTTATTTTTGGCGGGCTGTTTCATGATATGGGCAAGATGTATCAATACAAGATTACTTCGTTTATCGACTATTCGGATGAAGGGCGCCTGATCGGGCATATCAGCATAGCCGATTCCATTATTACTGAAAAAGCCGGGCAGATTGAGACATTTCCGCCCAACCTGCTCATGAAACTAAGACATTTGATATTATCGCATCATGGGCAAATAGAATTTGCCTCGCCGGTGGTGCCGCAGATTCCGGAAGCATTTGTGCTTTACTATGTTGATGAACTGGATGCCAAGATGGGCGCGATCGATAGAATCCGCGAAAAGACCGGCGGCAGTGGCTGGTCGGAATATGTCAATCTTATCAGCCGGCATATATATTTTGGTGAAGATAAGTAACCTGCCATGTCCTGCAATCAATCAATTATACTTAAAACCCGGGATCTTACCCGCGAGATAGCCAAAAACGGCTCGGTCATCAGGACGGTCGATTCGGTCACCTTTGAATTTAATAAAGGGCTGGTTTACAATATTGTCGGGCCCTCCGGGGCGGGAAAATCATCGTTTTTGAGACTTCTCAACCGGCTCGATGAACCAACCGGGGGCGAGGTGACATATTATGACAAACCGATTCAATCTTATGAGCCGACCGAACTGCGCAAGAAAATCTCCATGCTTTTTCAGACGCCTTATCTTTTTCCGGGGAAGGTTCGGGATAATCTCAACTATTGTTGTTCAAAATCGGATACTGCCGACATTGACTTTCATTTGAAACGGGTCGGATTGAAGCCGGAGTATTCCGATAAGGATGCCGATGATTTATCGGTCGGGGAGAAACAACGGGTCGCCCTGGCGCGGTCGTTATTCCAGGGGCCGGATATTTTATTGCTCGATGAGCCGACCTCGGCGCTTGATCCGACCTCATCGCGCAGGATTGAAGAATTGATTCTCGCTCTTTCCAGAGAACTATGCCTGACCATAATAGTAGTGACCCACAGTCCCGAGCAGGCCCTGAGACTTGGCGGCAAAGCGCTCCTTCTTGTTAAGGGGAGGCTGATCGAAACCGGGGACAGCGCCGAGATGCTAACCGAGCCTTCAACCGAATTGGGTCAGAAGTATTTGAGCAAGGAGCTGGAATGATAGAAACCGGGTATCTTCAGGTTCTGGCAGCGGCCGGGTTGGCTCTGGTCGCCCTGATTCTGACAAAAATTAAGACGATTCCGGTGGAAAAGGAAATTGCTTTTGGCTCGGTGCGAGCCTTTGTCCAGCTGATCGCAGTCGGTTATGCTCTTGAATTTATTTTTAAGAGTGAGTCAATCTGGCTGATACTGTTGTCTGTGGCGGTTATGCTGGTAGTCGGCGCATACACCGCCGGGCAACGTGCCGAACATTACAAAAACGGTTTCTGGATCGCCCTGGTGGCAATGGGGGTCGGCTCGCTGGTTACTATGGGCCTGATGCTAATCCTGAGAATTATCACTATCGAAGCGCGATATATTATTCCCTTGTCGGGGATGATTATCTCGAATTCGATGAATGCCACCGCAATCGCATTCAATCGTATCGGCTCCGATTTGAAAACCAATAAGCTGGCCGTGGAGACGGCGCTATCGCTGGGGAAAACCTGGAAAGAGGCCTCGCGCGATTTCTACCGGGCTTCGGTTAAAGCCGGTATGATTTCGATTCTGAATTTTCTTAAAACGGTCGGGCTGGTGGCGCTTCCGGGCGCCATGACCGGCATGATACTGGCCGGGGCTTCGCCGCTCGATGCGGTCCTGATCCAGTTGGTGGTTGGTTATATGTTATTGCTGGCGGTGTCGATTTCAGCGGTGATTTCGGTCGAGATGTCGGTCCGGCGATTCTTCAATGCCGCCCAGCAGTTTATCGGCTGACGGTTTATTTCTTCTTGATTTTCCCGTAATTTTGAGTAAATTGCCTTTTCTTTGGCGGGCCTGATTTTCAAGACCCGTGAGGTAAGTCATGATCGGAGAGGTGTCCGAGTTGGCCGAAGGAGCACGCCTGGAAAGTGTGTAGGGGGTAACTCCCCTCCAGGGTTCGAATCCCTGCCTCTCCGCCATATAGCGATATGGTTTTTGGCCTTCGGTCTGGGCGCAACAGCGCCATTTGGCCTTCGGCGTGGCGTCCAGCTTCTGTTTCCCATCATAGTCATAGCTTTATAAATGTCCTATATTGCCACATATAATAGTATCTTTTTGGCCTTCGGTCTGGGCGCGAAAGCCCGTTTTGGCCTTTGGTCTGCCATAGCGATCATTTTCCCCAAATAATCATAGTTTTATAGCGCCTGAAAGGGCCATTTGTCGACGGGCAGATGTGGACAGACCTTCTGAGCCTCACAAGCCCCGAGCTTGGAAGGGAAGGATCTGGTGCACACAGTATGTTATGAAAAAAGTATAGGTAAGAGGGCTTCCTTCACCAATAGATAAAATTAATGGGCTAGTTAGGAATCAGATGTTCTTATAGGATTCGAGTTTTTGTCGCGCGTCGATCATCTCAGGGGCGTCGCGATCGGCGTTCTTGAGGATGTCGAGGTAGTTTCTGAAGTACTTCGAGGCCATTTCTCTGTCACCAAGTTTGTCATAGGCCAGGCCCGAGTAATACAAGGTCTTAACATCCCAGACCGAAAACATCGCTTTCCAGGAATTGATCGACTTTTGCACCTTTACGAAATCTTCCGCCGCTTGCGCATACTCACCTGCTTTCAATCTGGCCAGGGCAAGCATGTACTGAGCATAAAAATCAGGAATATCTTCTGCGGCCGTCTTGAAATAATCGACGGCTGTCCGGTAATCCTGCCGGGCCATGGCTATCGTCCCTAGTGCATACCAATAATATTCCAGGGTAATCTCCAATGAATCGAGGGTGTGTTTCAATTCCTTCGCGGATTGCTCCGCCTCGTCTATGCGGCCGCTTTCAGCAAGAATCTGCGTCTCGAAACATTGGAAGCACTGCATGTTATCAGGGAATTCATTTTTATGTATGGTCATGTATTCGGAAATTGCATTCTGAGCGGATATCTTATCGCCAAGTTCCATATAAACAAGGGCCTTAGCCAGATAGACCATCGCCCTTCCAAAACCGGCAACCTTTTCCAGCCTGTTAGCCGCGACAGCGTCATCAAGGGTACTCAGCGCTTCATTGTATTTTCCCTGGCGCATCGGAATATATGATAACGCCAGCCTGGCTGACAGCTCATAACCGGACTTGCTATGCAGGGCCAATTTTCGGAAGATGCTGTCGGCTTCTTCATAATGGCCTGCAAAAAGAGAAAGCTGGCCAAGCATCCAGACAGAGTTCTCGAAGTCGGGCTTCTTTTGCAGAGCCATTTTGTATGATTCGATGGCTTCTTCGATCATTCCGCTTCGTGCGTATATTTCGCCTCGGGTATCGTAAGGATTGGCCTCATCAGGTGCAATAGCGATATATCGGTCGATTGTCTCAAGGGCACGGTCGGTCTCACCCAGAAATTCATATTGGTAAGTGAGGAGATTGTAAGCCTCTTTATAGAGCGGATCGAGTGCAATCGCCTTCTCGAGATAATCAGCCGCTTCGCGATACCGGCCGATACTGTTGAAGGATTCAGCCAGTCGCAAATAAGCCTTTTTTTCATCCGGATACACCCGAATCAATTCCAAAAGAATATTATTTGCAGTTTTATATTCTCCCGAAAGGGTGGCATTTCGGCTCATGATGTACATTTTTTCCCGGCGAGTGGCGTTTTCCATATATTTGACGGCGTCGTTTATATATTCGCGGTTAGCATATAGGGAGAGATAATAATACGCCATGGCAAAAGTCGTATCATAATGCAAAGCGTTGGAGAAACTTTCGGCGGCCTCGGGACGATAGACCTTGGATGCATAATTAATGCCTTCCAGATAATATCGATAAGCATCAGCCGAATGGGTGGTGACGTCGGCCACCTTGTAATCCATTTCGTTAAGAGCTCCGGTCGGAAGCGACAGATCGCTTTTTACCTCCACGGTGAGCCTGTCCACCATGGCAAATATATCTTCATCAGCCTCTCCGGTTATTTTCTGCCCGGCTATAATATCACCGGAGGCAACTTCAATAAGCTGCGATGCAATCGTAAATATCGAGTCATTTTCAAACAGGTCACCCATCAGAATCCACCTGGCTCCCGCTCTTTTGGCAATCTCCAGGGCGGTCTCCCGGTTGATTGTGACAATCTCCTCTTTGCCAAGAAATCTGAGCAGGTCAAAGAGCTGTTCAAGTGATACCACCCGGACGTACTGAGATTCGGAAAGATCCGTTATGAGAAGACTGGTGACAATCTGGCCCAGGCGCTCAGGATCATCACGAGCCGACAGGTTGTTGAAGTACATTATGGCCAGGCGGTTTTCCGAAGCGGTGGCCTCATGTTCCGGTCTGAATTCGATTTGCCACGGCTTTATGATCAGGACAATCAAAGCCGCCGCAATTATTATTGTCGGAATGAGAGAGGGAAGAAGCCTTTTTGATTTTGAAGCGGGCTTATCAACAACCGATGGTACGGGCTTTTCAAGGTTCTCGGCCACCGTCTCCCTGACTTCAGCGTCATTGTTGAGCAAAAAGGTTTCATCGCGAAACTGCTTCACCGCCTCAAAACAATAATCGCATTCGAAAAGGTGACGCTCGAATTTTTCCCGATCCGCTTCGGGCAAAAGATCGAGCTCATATAAAGGGAGCATGTCCCTGAATGTTTTATCCGGACATTCAGCCATTATTCAATTACCCCTTTTTCGAGGCATAATTTAAGTTTCGATCGGGCTCGGGACAGAATGACATACAGGTTGCTCATATTTACTTCAAGCCTGAGGCAAATTTCATCGACGCCATATCCCTGATATTTAAGATTCAGGACCCTGGCAAAACGCTGATTGAACCCGCATATTTTTTTCAGGCAGTCGAGCAAGTTTCTTCTCAGGGCAGGATCAATCGATTTAACTCTGGCATTATAGAAATCGTCCTCTTCTCCTGAGAATCTTTTCACCCGGCCGCCTCTGGTTCGGTAATACTTAAGAATCTCCTTTTGAAGGATATCATATGCCCAGGCGCTGAAGCTGACCTCAAAATTCATTTCTTTGTACTTTTTCACAACCACCATGAGCGCATTTTGCACCACTTCCTGGCGGTCCGACTCATTCATTATCTTTTGCTCCGCGACCAGTTGAAATCTTTCAGTCAGGGAAAGGAAAAATTTCTTTTCCTCTGTTTCGCCGCCTGAAAGCGAGTTTTTATATAAATCGTTGAGTCCCAACTTAAACTAACCAGACCTTATAGTATATTAATTACTAAATATATCGGTCGGTTTTCGAAAAGCAAGCGGACTTTTTGGACCACTGACTCGAAATTTGCAATAATCTCTGCCGAAAAATCTTGAAATATTCCGGGAAAATAGTCTGTCTGCTGTTAGAAACCATGTCTTTGTGGAGCAATAAATCCAAAGAACCATGTCTTGGTATATTGCTGAATGACCGGAAGTTGATTATCCGAATAGTCTGTGAAGCCAAAGCCCAAATTTAGAGGAGAAGAAAATGAAACAGGGGTATGTGTTAACGGCTTTTTGCATCTTTCTGACGCTTTGGGGAAGTGCATATGGCCAGAATCTTATCGATGGCGCCGAAAGCGTCGCCTTCGACTCATTGCGAAATCGCTATATCGTGTCAAGTTTGAACAATAAATCTCTTGTTCAAATCGATCAGGATGGGAATATCAGTAATTATAAGACCAATCTCCCGGGATGTTTCGGAAACTGCATAAAAAATGACACTCTTTTTGTGGGAACCGGAACCGGTCTTTTTGCGGTCGATCTGGCCACCGACGAAATTATCTTCAGCATTTCGCTGCCGACAATACAAAATGCGGACGGGGTGACGACCGATACTTCGGGATATGTCTATGTGGTCGATACCGGAGGAAAAATTTTCAAGGTCCGCATAAGTGACCGGCAATACTGGGTTTTTGCCAGCACCGGTCTGGCGACGTGGACCCAGGATATATTTTTCGATATCCGGCACAACCGCCTTCTGGTGGCCGGTTATTCGGCCAATGCGCCGGTCCAGGCAATTAATCTTGACGACTCAACGGTTTATGATCTGGTCGTATCGCCGACCGGTTATTTTGACGGCATTACCATGGATAATCGCGGCAATGTTTTTCTCGGCTCCCATGTTAACGGGGAAATCATAAAATATGACAGCACCTTCACCAACCCTCCTGAAGTCATCTATAGCGGGATTCCGGAACCGGCCGGGCTGGATTATAATATTCGCGACAATATTATTGCGGTGCCGAGCTTTTCGGGCGATAAAGTTTTTTTTATCAGCTATTATGTCAATTTTGAGGCTGACACAACGGTCGGCTGGGTTCCTTTTGAGGTCAATTTTGATGGATCCTCCCGCTTATCGGTGGACACCTGGAACTGGGACTTTGGAGACGGCGGCAGTGCCGATATTCAATCTCCGACGCATATCTACCAGGAGCGGGGCATTTATAATGTCACTTTGAATATAACTTCCGGTGGGGAAAGTTATTCACACACGCAAAAAAAGTATATTATGGCCCTGGCGGATACATTATGGGCCGCCGCGGTCGATGGTGACCCGGGCGAGACAGTTGAAGTCGGAATTTACGGTAGCAACACAATCCCTCTTTCACTGATGAAAATCCCAATGGAATATCCCGGAACGCTGAATCTAACCTTGGATTCGTTTACAACCGTCGGCTGTCGTACCGAAAATATGGATAATGCCACGATGTCCTCTTCTGACCCGACGAATAAACGTGCCTATTTTCAAATTTCTAATGATGTAGGTGGAACGACATCAGCGATGGCGGCCGGCAGCGGCTTGCTTTTAAAATTATTCTTCACTATCGCACCGGCGGCATCATTCGGCCAGACAGCGGTGATTGAATTGGATGGTTACTCGACCCGTATCCCGCAATTCGGAGGGATCGATATCTATGCATACGAGCCGCTGAACTTCCCGGGTGTGGTTTCGGTCAGCGGATTATGTGGTGATGTCAATGGCAATGGGGCGATAAATCTTCTGGATGTGACTTACTTGTTGAGCTATCTTTATAAGAGCGGCCCCGCGCCCGATCCCGAGAGTATTGCCGATGTCAACGGCTCCGGAAGTTTGAATATACTTGATATTACCTATCTGATAAATTACGTGTATAAAAGCGGTCCGGCGCCGCAATGTATTTAGAAACTAAAATGGGGCGGCCCTGCCGGCCGCCCCTTGAAAATATTTTCACGAATAAACCGCTGAATATATTTGCCTACAAACAATATTCTCTTTTCTTGCCGGTAACGGCATCGACTTCACGTTTCTTATCTTCGTATCCCTTAAGGCCCATGAGCCCCTTGGCGTACTCCTTGCTTTCCTCGACGCCGGGCTGGTCGAGAGGGTTGACACCATAAAGCTGACCCATCACAATGACACTTGCTTCAAAAAAGTAAAACAACTGCCCTAATGCGTATGGGTTTATTTGCGGAAGATATATAGTGCAATTGGGCCGGTTGTTTTTGGTAAGTGATAACTCGGTCGCTCGGCGTTCGGCCTCGAACAAGTCGGCAATATCGGAACCGCCCAGATATTCGAATGAGGGATATCCGGCATATGCTTTGGGAATCCGGTGATTTGATTTAAATTTCTCCACCGCCAGAAATGTAATGACCTTGTCAATCTTGCCTTGAACGTATGCCTGCAGCTGGGAATGCTGATCGGTCACGCCCAAAGCTTTGACCGGCGTCGGGCCCACATGTTCGCCGTCGGCCGTCACTTTGCCGAGACTTTCGGCCAGCAATTGGGCATACCAGTCGGAAATGGTGCGCAAAGCATGGCTGTACGGCATAAGAACGAAAATATTAAGACTTTTTTTGACATCGGCAATATAGTGTGCGGCGGCGTAGAGGGAGACCGGATTTTTCCAGACATCATCTTCCTTGAACCTGCGATCCATCGACCTGGCCCCGGCCATGAATTCCTCGATATCAAAACCAAGAAAGGCCGCACCCAGAAGACCTACCGTCGAAAGAACCGAATAGCGTCCGCCAAGATTATCGGGCATGGACAGCGAGGGGATGTTCTCAGCGTCAGCGATCTTTCTCATTTCACCTTTACTCAGTGAGGTTGTCAGGACCAGATTGCGTTTATATGATTTCTCACCCAGCCGGTCAATCAATATCTTTCTGAGAATAAGAAAATTGGCGGTGGTCTCGACTGTGCTTCCGCTTTTGCTGATTACATTTACCAATGTTTTTTCAATGTCCAGAATGTCCAGAAGGGCATTGAGCCGGTCGGGATCCACATTGTCCAGATAAAACAGGCGTGGTTTATTCTCACGATGCGCAACATCCCGCAAATTGTGATAGGGATGACCCAGGGCGTCGAATACGGCAATGGAACCGAGAGCGGAACCGCCGATGCCGATCGTCAACATGTCCGTAAATTCGCCGGCTCTTTCTGCGACAAAATCATTAACCTGCGCCACCGCTTCTTTCTTATATGGCATATCAAGAAAGACCAGATCCCCCTTTTGCCTCATATCGGAAATTTTTCCGAAGGCTTCCCCAAGACGACCCGATAATCCTTCAATATCCTGCCTTGTGAGACCGTGCGGTGATGGCAGGTGGGGTTCGAACAAGTTGGTCAAATCGATTTTTATATCCATTGATTATGCTCCGGTTATTTAATGCTGGTCCGTTATTTATTTCTCTGTATCGGAAATATCTTTATTCTTTTTTATTCGTCCGTAGATATCGTCATATCTTTCGATATCATTTTCGTCAAAATAACCGAATGAGATTTCCATGACTCTGGCTCTTTTGCCGATGGAACCCAGCCGATGTTTGGTATGTCGCGGTATGAAAATTTGATCGCCCGGTTTTGGTGTCAAGGTCTCATCATCCAATTCGACCCTGAGACCCTCATCCAGAACCACCCAAAGCTCGTCTCTTTTTTTATGGGATTGGAGGCTGAGTGTCTGATTGGGGTCAACCGTGATAATTTTTACCGTGCATATCTCATTATTGGTATATTGAATAAAATTACCCCATGGTCTGATATCCGTGATAATTCTCTTCAGTACCTCGTCAGTCATAAGGCCCATCCTGTAAATGTGACAAAGTTAAAATCCTGTTCATAGCATATCATACCAGGTCGGATCATAAATTATTTGAGAAATATTTAAGCAACACTATGAATATTGTCAACAAAGAAGTGATTTCAATGGTGTCGGCGCCATTCTGACTGCCGGTACCACTCTCTTAGATAGGGGAGAAGACAAGGTCTCTATCATATTACCGGCATTTGGGCGCAGACCGGGATGCTTTGACGCCCCGTATTATTACAAAGATCGCCGCCGGAAGAAGAATCCAGGAGCTCCAGAATCCGGGGATCAGCCTTTCGGCATAAAATGACCCGACTATGTGCCCCAAGGCGTTCGCTGTCATAATAATTCCCAGAATAATAGTCAGTTTTCGAATTACCCGCCCGCCGCGAAGGACAATAGGAATTACTAGATAGCCTGCGATTACGGCTGTAATCAGACCGCCCAGCCAGGCCGGGAATGAGAAAGTCGGCATGGGAAAAAATCCCAGTTTGTCCTTCAAATTGAGGACCAGGTTGTTGTAAAAGGGAAGAAAATCGTGGATGGTCTCATCGGCCACATGCAGGGCCACGGCACTGACCATCAAGGTCCATGCCAAAACGTTTTTGTTTTTAATCAGGTCCGATATGGCATGCATATATCACCCCGTCATCCAATGCCCGGCTCGAATAACAGGTCATTGCGGACAATTTACAATCATTCTGACGAATGGGCTGAGGATCATTATGACCCGGCCAGGGCCGCCGAAAGGCCCGCCAGCCAGCCGGTCGAGAAGGCCGCCTGGAGATTGAAGCCGCCCGTATCGGCGTCGATATCCATGACTTCTCCGGCAAAATACAGGCCCTTGACCAAAAGCGATTCCATTGTCCGCGGATTGATTTCCTTGGTATCCACTCCCCCCGCAGTAATAATTGCTTCTTCAAAAGGACGATATCCACTGATTTCGAAGCGAAAATCCTTCAGCCACCGGCCGAGCCGCTTGCGCTCCGGCGCAGAAATCTGGTGACCTGATTTATCAGGATCAATTTTGGTCATTTCCGAACAGATCGGGACCAGTTTGCGGGGGAGAAGCGCCTTCAGGAGAGTGCTGAATTTCTGTTTCCCGTGGCTGTCCAGATCCCTGAGGAGACGCTGATCGAGTTTATCTTCACTGAGGGCCGGTTTCAGGTCGATTGAAAGTTCGATTTTTGCTTTCGTGCGGACGGCATCGACTATCTGCCGGCTGAGTGACAGGATTATCGGCCCGGAAAGTCCGAAATGCGTGAATAACATTTCACCGAATCTTTCATCCTTCTTTTTGCCATTTATCCAGAGGCGAGCACTGACATTACGCAGACTCACACCCTGAAGCCGCAGAGCAGTATCGCCGGCAGTCTCGACCGGGACCAATGACGGGCGAACCGAAATAATCGTATGGCCGACCGATTCAGCCAAACGATAGCCGTCGCCGGTCGAGCCGGTAGCGGGGTATGAAGCGCCGCCGGTGGCAATGATAACGGCATCAGTATTATAGAAAGAAGAATTGCCATTCCTGTCCGTAACGCCGATCTCGGTAAGCTGCCCATTCTTTATGATCAGAGATTGGACCGATGAATGCGTCAGGATATCGACACCGCAGTCGCGCGCCCATTTATCAAGAGCCTCAGCCACTTTCTTGGCATCATTGTTTTCGGGAAAGACGCGTCCGCCCCGTTCCAATTCGGTAGCAACGCCAATCCGGGCGAAAAATTCGATCAAGTCGGGCGTAAAGAATCGCGAAAATGCCTGCCGAAGGAATTTGCCCCCGGCGCTAAAACGCCCGATAAATTCAGTCAGCGGCGCATTGTTGGTCAGGTTGCAGCGTCCTTTGCCGGTTATTCTAAGTTTACGGCCGGGGCGTTCTTTCTTTTCCAGGATAGTTGTTGCGGCTCCGTTCAGGGCGGCCTGTCCGGCGGCCATGAGACCGGCAGCTCCTCCACCGACAACAATGATGCGTTTCTGTGCCATATTCATATCGGATTATCTTACTTCCCCAAAAATCTCCTATATAATAAGATAATTTGTCGTTTCGTGGAAAAAAATATGCTAATTGCTTGTAATTCATTAATAGCTAATGAGTTGAATCATTTTTCTAAAGAATTATCTGTTTTGTTCCGATAATCCGGATAGAACGAGGTCTTTATATTTTACTTTTTGGAGAGGTACATTTTGGCTAGACAGCAAAAGCTTGTCAGAAGAAAAGCTGCTGACAATCTTACAGTTTATGACATAAGTTCCAACCAACCGATCGGTCAGGTCGCAAATATGACTGTCGAGGGGATGAAGCTTATTGTTGAAAAGCCGGTGAAAGTTTCCGGCCTCCTGTATTGCAGGATGGAATTACCACGCAAGATATTGGGGAATAAGGAAGTTTTTTTCGATGCCGAATGCCGCTGGTGTCGCAAAAATGAGGCAACCGGGAAATATGATTCCGGCCATAAACTCCGCTATGTCAGTGCCAAAGACAAGAAAATCGTTCATGAATTGATTCGCCAATGGATGATTCAGGAGTGTGAGGCCATGAATGCGACAAACGGCCGAAAAAAATCAGCGCAAGGGGGCCTTTTCTCCAGAATATTGCCTTTCCGCAGCAAGTAATCGGTATCACAAAAAGACATATATGACAACATTCTAAACGACCGAAATTTTCGGGCTCCGTGTTTTTTTTGATTGTAGGTTTTTTTAATTTATATTATCTTTAATTATCAATTTATTATTTGACTTGTTTCCTGAACCTTATCAGGATAATCAAAAGGCATAATTATGGGACATCTTTCTGCAAAAGATGCATATCGCGGTCTGGGTAAGAAGATTGACAGTTTGACCGCTCACGCTCCGTGGAATGAAAAGCTATATGCCATATTGAAGGAGCTTTATACCAGCGATGAGGCTGAGCTGGTGGCAATGATGCCGTATGGATTGGCGCCCATCGATAAGATAGAGCAGTACACCAAAATTGACCGCCCGAATCTGGAGCGCCTTCTTGGTGGACTGGCGGAAAAGGGACTTGTTTTCGATATGTGGGACGGCCGGCAATACCGTTATGCGGTTTCTCCGCTAATCATCGGGATATTTGAGTTTACCATGATGAGAACCAGGGGGGAACTTAATTACCGTGAATGGGCCAGATTATTTCATGATTATCTTCAGGATAAGGACACCTATTATTCGGCCAATTTCGGACATGGGGCCAAGATATCGCCATTACGGGCCCTGCCTTATGAGGAGACCATTGCCGAATCCGAATATGTTGAAATTCTTGACTATGAAAAGGCCAGCGTCATTATCGACCGGACCGAAAGATTCAGCATCGGCATCTGCTCCTGCCGTCACGAGAAGCTGCATGTCGGCGAGAAAAAGTGTGATATTCCGCTTGAAACCTGTTCGAGTATGGGCGGAGCGGTGGAGTACATGGTCGGCCACGGGTTTGCCAGAGAAGTCTCGAAAAGCGAGATGCTGGATAACCTGGCGCGTTCCAAGGAAGCCGGGCTGGTGCTGTGTGCCGATAATGTCCAAAAGGATGTCTCGTTTATTTGTCACTGCTGCAGCTGTTGCTGCAATGTGCTGCTCGGTATAAGCAAGTTCGGCTATCCCCATATGCTGGTTACTTCGAGCTACATTGCGCGGACTGATAAAGACACTTGTATTGAATGCGGAACCTGCGCCGCTTCCTGTCCGATCAATGCCATAACCATGCCGGCCGAAGGACCGCCCGAAATAGATGATGATATTTGTGTCGGCTGCGGAGTCTGTGCCCACAGCTGCGACACCCATGCCATGCGTCTTACAAAAAGAGGGCAAAGGGTCATTCATCCCGAGACTGCATTTGAAAGGATCATTCTTCAAAGCCTGGAGCAGGGCACCCTCCAGAATCTGGTTTTTGACAACCCGCAAAGTATGAGTCATAAATTTATGCGGGCATTTGTCGGAGGGTTTCTAAGAATTCCGCCGGTCAAGAAGGCTCTTATGGGTGACAGACTGCGATCACGTTTTCTTGAAAAACTGCAACAGGGTGCTTGAGTCGACAGGATAGGGCAAGCAGACGATTCCCGGCCGGCCGCCAATGGACAAAATAAGCCATATTTTGCTTGTTAATGGAGTCAAAATTGGCTATATTTAACTGCGGGCTCCCTGCAAAAAAAAGATATCGGTAAACTCTTTATGGAGTATGTTATGATAGTAAATGACATAATTAAGAAAAACCAGAGAAATATTATCACCGCCGGGCCGTCGACTTCAGTCGATGAAGCCATGAATCTGATGATTACCAATAATATCGGGTGTCTTCCGATCGTCGATACCAAGGGACAGTTGATAGGGATTGTCAGTGATAAGGATATTTTCCGGAAGATTCATGAAACGGGCGGCGAATATCATTCTCTCAAACTCGAGGATGTGATGACATCGGCGGTTATTGTCGGCCTGCCGGAAGACAAGATCGAATATATCGCCGGCGTCATGAACAAAAATTATATCCGCCATGTGCCGATTCTGGTGGAGGAGCAGTTGGTCGGTTTGATATCGTTGCGGGATATACTCAAGGTACAGACCAATCAGATCACCATTGATAATCGATTCCTTCAGCAGCATCTCGATGGGATCCATCACAGAGACAAATCGGGTGATATCTGATCGGCCCATTCGTTGAGGTCGGTTGCATCGATGGTCGGAAATCGGCGTGACTAAAATTTCAAAAAGAAGAAAGGCTTTCCACCCGGAAAGCCTTTCTTAATAATTTCTATTATTTCGATTAAGATTTTCTACGCCGAAGAAGCCCGGCACCAATCAACCCCATTCCAACCAGGAGCATCGTTGAAGGCTCAGGAACGGCCGTAATTACTTTCAGCTCAACGCCGCTGTTGAAATAGTGGCAATGGGGATCAAAACCAAATCCGAAAACGCCATTGGAAGCATAATCATTCAGTGTGCCGACAAGGCCCAGATCGCTGAAGCGATAGCTGAGGTTCGTCCCGTTGGGGACTCCCCCGTTTGGATCGGACCAAATGTCAATCAGAGTTCCCTGGCCGGAAAAATAATCGCCATTGGTGTAGCCTTCATATCCGGCAAATGTGCCAACCGAGGGGTTATCTAGCAAATGCATATAAAGACTGTCGCCCGGTTCCACCCGCCAGTCATAAATATCATTAAATGTCAGAACCGCGTCAACAATTCGCTCACCGGGATGATTCCACTCAAGACCCCATGAATAATAATAATCATGATCAAGGCCCCATAAATCTTCAGGAGAGGGGGTAAAAGTATAAACCGCCGACATTGCCGATGGCGCCAATAGTGCCATTAAAATGATGGTGGTGACTGAGAGAATCAGACGTTTCATTGTATAACCCTTCGTTGATAAATTATATTCAATATAATAAACTACTCCACGAGAATAGTATGCAATAAGCTTGCCACGGGATAATGGCTCTTATTATTAGCGCTTTTGAAGGTCGAAATAGCTTGTCATATAATGACTTATAAAATTTTATATTTAATATTTACACAAAGAAACCGATGCTGTTATTTGAAAATGTGCAGAATGACAACAAAATTGACACTATTAAATGCAATTTAAATCACAAAGATATGCATAATATTACATACTTTTCAAAGAGTAAGTGAGGCAACTGGTTCGAAGATTTAATAAATTCTGCAAGCACCTGAATATTAATAATTAAGCGCAGTATATCTGACAGAAAATAGGGTTTTTTTGTGATAAATGAGTTTCTCTGATTATGCCAAAGCGAGTGTCTGCTGCGTGCCGGGTCGAAACAAAGCCGCAAAAAGAGCCGTCTTAAGGATGGCCGGATTTACTGAATTGATGATCTCTTGAAATATGTTTTTGCAGTTCACAATATGAAAAATAACAACATAGCCGGAATTAAGGCGTTTTTCAAAGCTATCAGGGCCATAGAGCCGGAAGCCATCTTATGGATTCTGGCGCTGGGGCTTCTGTTGCTGGTCAATCCCGAAAGCGAGCAGCATTTCACGCTGTGCCTGTTCAGTAACTTGGGTCTTGAGTTTTGCCCGGGCTGCGGATTGGGGCGCTCAATAGCATACATTTATCGGGGCGATCCGGCATCTTCATTCAGTTCGCATCCCCTGGGAATTTTCGTATTGATTATTATTTTATTCCGTATATTTACTCTCCTGTACAAGTCAAAAGTTAATATTAAGCATAAACCGGGAGGTCACTATGGCCGATGTGTTTCAATTACTGCCCGAGATTCAGGGCGATGAACTGATTTACATACAATCACTGCTCAGGGATACTGATGATGATACGACTCAGAGATTTGCCACAATTTACAGGGTAAGGAGGAAAGATCCTCAAACAGTCCTTCTGCTGACAATTCTTGGTTTTTTGGGAATTGCCGGCATTCAGAGATTTTTCGTGGAGCAAATGGGTCTGGGACTGATTTACCTGTTGACTGCGGGAATTTGCGGTATCGGGACGATTATCGATGTAATCACTTTCCGCAGAATTGCCTTTGAATATAATCAAAAGCAGGCGTATGAAGTAATTATGCTCCTGAGAAAATAGTCCATGGCGGGAGGTTTTGCGATTACGCCGGTGACCGAGGAATACAGAGAATATATAGTTGAAAGACTCCAGCGGGTTGTGCCGGTACGCTGGCGGAAAATGTTTGGGGGGCTGGGCATATTCTACGACCGACTGCCTTTTGCTTTGGCTGCGGACAATACGTATATCTCAAGGTTAATGAGGAAAATCGCGGAGATTATGAAGAGGCCAATATGGGCCCTTCAGGCCGTTCGGAGATAAATCATATTCCATGAGTTATCATGAAGTCCCGGAATATGTTCTTGAAGATCCGACAATCCTGGCCGCCTGGGTCAAAAAGTCACTCAAGGCCGCTCAAAACAGTCAAAAATCCAAAACATTAAAAAAGCCGTCAATTAATTAAAATTCCCCGGCATAAAATTTTGGCAAAAACATGAATTGATCCGTTGTAAAAACTCTCCGTAATCAACACGTCTTTCAAAATTCTCAAAAAACTGGCGGGTCCTTCGATTTCGCCGTTCAGAAGCCGTTTTTTTTATGTATATAGGGTCTAAACAGTGTCAAATTTGTCTTGACTTTGGCATTAAAATAAATAAATTTAACTATATACCAGGCTATCTTCCTTCATAAACACTTGGGGAAAGTCTTGCCGAGTTCTTTTGGCTATGTGGATTGAATTAATATTAACTTGTAAAGGTTTTTAAACCTAAAATATTGTTTTTTAAGGAGGTGATTCTATAGAATAACCCTTTATTGAAAATATGCTGTTTACCAATCCAGCAAAAATCTCACCCAAACAGCTTGAGTAACTAATTGCAGAAGAGAGGTAAGTTCATGCACAGACCAAAAGTTACCACGTTGCTTGTTCTTTCGTTCCTCTTGGTCCTGGGGGTTTTCCTGACAGCCTCAGGACAGGAAAAGCAGGGTGCCGTACAGAGCGAACTGCAAGTTTCACCAAATGTCATAACGCCTGATCCCCGTCCGACCGATGAAGATATGCATGTGGACACATATGTCCCGTTGGTGGGGGAGGAAGAACAACAACCGACAAATGAAGAAATGGAAATCGACAGACTGACTTCGAAATTCAGCACCGTTGCCGGCAGCGCCAAGGATTTGCGTGATGTCAAGGCTTCGGTCCTTTCGGAAGATTTCGAAGTTTCCGTACCGCCGGCAGGTTGGGATTTTATAGCCACCCACGGCGATACAATGACCTGGTACCAGGATGACTACAATCCCTACTCAGGCTCATATTATGCGGACTGCAAATATGATGAACTGCTGGTACCGCAGGATGAATGGCTTATAACGCCTTCAATGGATTTCACGGCGGTGACTTCCGATATCAAAGTCACATTCCATTGGCTGATGAGCTATTATTGGGGTGTCGATCCCTATGATAACTATGATATCGAAGTTCATGCCATTGTAGGCAATGATACGACTTTGCTCTGGGAAGAGGCCAATTACGGGCTCTTCACCAGCTGGACCTGGTATGAAACGACGGTCAGCCTGGCCGCTTATGTGGGCGTAGCCGACTTCAAACTTGGCTTCCGCTATGTTGGTGTCGATGGCGCCCAGGCCTCGCTCGATTTGATTTCGGTCGACGACAACCCGGCTCCCACCGGACGCTGCTGTTACGGCGATCCGCTGGCCCCGAGTTGCGACGATATCACTGAGGCCGAATGTACGACCCTCGGCGGCATCTGGGACGGCACGACCGATTGCACCAATGCCTGCCCGATTGCCGGCCCCGGCGACAACTGTTTCAACCCGATTCAGGTTACGCTTCCCGGCGATATGCCTTATACCGACGCCGGCCAGTACACCTGCGGCCGCGGCAATGATTATGCCGCAGCGGACATGTGTTACACCTACGGCTATGGTGGCGGCGAGGATGTGGTCTATGAACTGACGGTGACCGAACCGGTCCAGATCAGAGTGACCATGAATCCGAACGGCACCACCTGGACGTACTGGGAAATTCGTACCAGTTGTGTTCCGCCCAGCGGCAGCTGCATAACCTATTATCGGAACACCGGCAGCAGCCAGTACAGCTCCGATTCGGCCATTGCATTGAATGCCGGAACGTATTTCATTATTGTCGATACCTGGCCGACCCCGGATTGCATTCCGGATTTCGACCTGACCATCGAAACCTGGGCCGATCCGGTGGGACGCTGCTGTTATGGTGATCCGGGTGCTCCCAGTTGCGATGATCTTACCGAGGTCGATTGTCTGGCCCTCGGCGGCGCCTGGGACGATGCTCTCAATTGTGCCACCAATCCTTGCCCGGTGGCAGGACCCGGCGACAACTGCTCCAATCCGATTGAAGTCAAGATTCCGGGCGATCTGCCTTATGCTGATCTGAATCAGTATACCTGCGCCCGCGGCAACGATTATGCCGAAACCTGTCTTGGCTCCTATGACGGCGGTGAAGACATTATTTACTGGCTCGATGTCGAGAGCGCGGTTGATCTTGATTTCACCATGGACCCGAAGGGGACCAATTATATAGGTATGGCCATTGGCGCGGTATGCCCGCCGGCCGCAACCTGTATTGCATATACCACAGCCGGTTATACCAGCGCCACACTGAAACTGCTGGCGATTCATCTTGAGCCGGGTTCATACTATGTTATGATCGATACCTGGCCGAGCCCGACCTGTATTCCCGATTTCGATCTGACCATTGCTGCCGCGGCCGTTGGTAATCCCGGCGACAACTGCGGCAATCCGCTGCTTCTCAAGATCCCGGACGACATCGGCGTCGACGGTCTTGTTTCCAGCGATTATACCTGCGGCAGGAACAATAATTACAGCAACACCTGTCTCGGTTCTTATGACGGCGGCGAAGACATCATTTATGAAATTGATGTCGATGCTTCCGGCACTTACACGTTTACGCTTGATCCGCAGGGAACGACTTATGCCGGTATGGCCATAAGTGATGTCTGCCCGCTTCCGGCCGGCACCAGCGACTGTATTGCCAAAGTCACCAGCTCAAGCAGTTCCCCGAAGAGTTTCGAGGTGGCGCTTGATGCGGGTATCTATTACCTGATGATCGACACCTGGCCGGCGCCTGCCTGTATTCCGGCCTTCAATCTGTATATCGTCCCGGATACCGGAACACCTCCGGCGAACGACCTGTGTGAAGATGTAACGCCGGCGACGCTTACCATGGGTGTTACGACCACATTCACCGGTGACAATACCAATGCCACCAACGAGTGTCCCGCAATATTTGCTGATAACGGTCATGCCTGGGAAGCCTTCACCACGACCGGCATGTCGAATGTGACGATTGATTATTGCGGAACAACACCTTCATTCGATCTGGTCTATGTCATATTAATGCAGGGATGCCCCTGCAGTGCCACAAGCACCTTAACATATGCCAGCTCGACCAATTGGAATCTTTGCGGCGGCGATGGAAATGTGACAATGTATTTCAACTGCCTGCCTGCCGGCACCTATTATATTCCGGTGCTGGCCAACCACCCGAGTTATCCGTCATCATATTGCGAAGGGCCGTACACGATCAATGTTCTGGCCACCGAAGTGAGCAATTATTGTGCGGCCTCCGGCGGTTGCGATGAATACATCGAGAACGTAAGCGTTTCCACCATCAACAATACCTCGGCTTGCGAGGGCTATGGTGATTTCACGAGCCAGATCGGCTATATGGCTCCCGGTCTCAGTTATCCGATCACGATCACGATCGGCAATCCCTACAGTTCCGACTATGGCGGAGTCTGGATTGACTGGAACCAGGATTTCTGTTTTGATCTTGCTACTGAAACGGTGATTCTTGATGTTTCAAGCGGTACCGGCCCATATACCGGAACCGTCGTGGTTCCCGGGGATGCCGTTCTGGGCAGTACTTTAATGCGCGTCCGCCTGACATATAACGGAGTTCCTGCACCATGCGGTACAACATCCTATGGTGAAGCCGAAGATTATACGATTATGGTCGGCGGCGAAGCTCCCGAGCTTTCAACCGATCCGACCGCGATCGATTTCGGCCTTGTCGGCGAAGGTGAGACCGGCAGCATGCCCCTGACGCTTTCCGTCGATGGTGCGATGGATGTCGATTTCAGTATCGATATCTCCTACACCGGTAAGCGGCTCAGCACGAATCAGGGGAATACCAGACTTTCGGTAACTGCTCCCGAAAAGGCCCCGTACAGCGGTCCGCCGGCCCCGCCGCCTGATGAAAACGTCACTAGGCAGGGCGGAGATAATATCGCAACGGCCGTTCCGATAGTAGCGTTTCCGTTCAGCAGTACCGGAACGACAGCAGGATATACCAACGATTACGACGCAGTCTGCCCGTACACCGGATCGACCGCGCCCGACGTGGTTTATTCCTTTGCTCCGACCGAAGCCACACAACTTGATGTCGATATGGCCGGCTCGGGATATGATACCAAGATCTATATCTTCGAGAATTCATCCAGCACCGTAATCGCCTGCAACGACGATTACTGGGGTGATTATACCTCGGCGTTATTCAATGTCGATGTAACACCCGGTAACACCTATTACATCGTTGTTGACGGCTATGGATCAAGTTCTGGTGGATATGTCATCAATGCGGTGACACATGCTCCGCCATTGCCGTTCGAATGTCCGCCCGGTGGTATTGCCGAAAGCGAAGCCTGCGGTGATGACACCAACGGCGGCTGCAATATGGTGGTTCCCGCTTACGAACCAATCAATTGCGGCGACACTATTTGCGGAACCGTCTGGGCGGATGGCGATACTCGTGATACCGACTGGTTCCTCCTGACCATGAATCAAACCGGTCCGGTGACAATTACCGCCAAAGCCGAATTCCTCGCGGTAATCGGTTTTGTCGATACGTCCGATTGCGCTCTGGCTTCGGCACTTAATCCGTATGCCACCGGCAACCCGAACGATGTAATTTCAGTCACCAAGACTTGTGGTCCGGGAGTTTACTGGTTGTTTATGAGCCATCAGCAATTTACAGGAAGCCCCTGCGGCTCCGGTAATGGCTACTGGTTCACCGCCTCCTGTGATGCCGGTGAGCCCCCGATTTACTGGCTGAGCGCTGCCCCGACTTCGGGAACAGTTCCCGGTAACGGAACGCTTCCGGTTACGGTCAGTTACAATACCGCCGGAATGGATGATGGCGTCTATACGGCAGACCTGATTATTTCACATACAGGTCTGAAGGGCGTCGATGTCGTTCCGGTGACTATTGAAGTCGGCCAAACAGGCAATAACACTATCACTATTGAACCGGCCCCAATCTACGCCCTGATGAAGTATGTCTATGGCGGAGATATGGAGGCCAATATCTTCCTGGGCGGTGATTTCGCCGGCGGCGGTCATGTCGTGTCCGAAATCGATGTGACGACGCTTGAAGTCAGCGGTTCGGTCGCAACCATGACCCCGGAGACGGTGGAAATCCTTCCCAGCTATGAAGGCTTCACCGGTGAAGTAATGAAGATTGCCTGCAACATGCCGCAATTCATTGACTGTTACCCGCTGCTTTGGGATGTAGATATCTACACCTTTACTGTAACCGGTGAATTCACTGCCGGCGCAACGCCGTGGAGTCAGGCCGGTTCATTGACCATGGTTGGTCATAAGTCGGGTGATATCAATTTTGACGGCAACATCAACATTCTTGATGTGACTTATTTGATCAATTACCTGTACAAGAGCGGTGCTCTGCCGAGACCGATTCCGGAAGTTGCTGACACCAATGGTGACGGCACTACCAACATTCTGGATCTGTCAAGGCTGATCAATTACCTGTATAAAGGTGGTGCGGCACCGACTCATCAATAGCTGAGCATACACAGCAAAACAAAAGGGACAGCCTTTCGGCTGTCCCTTTTGCATTGGGCCTTGAAGTAAATATCAGGGCTGGGAATTATGTAATCCTTTATTATTTCATACTTAAATTAAGGGCAATACGGTGCCGGGCCGCTCTTATAAAGATAGCTTATCAGATATGTGGCATCGAGAATATTGAGGCCGCCGGAATTATTCACATCGCCGGCTTCTGCCGGATCAGGCTCCGCGCCGCCTTTATAAAGATAATTAATCAGCGAGGTAACATCCAGGATATTCACCGCACCGCTGCCGTCAATATCGCCGCAAATAAATAAGGCCTTTGTCTCGAAACTCCTTGTCGTACTCCAATCGCTCCAGCCGGCGCTGTTATGAGCCCGGACATGCCAATAAAAAATCCTTCCCTGATCCAAAATAGAAATCAGGCACTCCGATAATGACATCGTCGTATCGTCAACAGGCGAACTGAATGATAGCGCGGTGTCGATCTGAAGCTGATATAAATCGGCTGTGGCGGCATCGTTCCAATCAAGCATGACGGGGAGCAAAATATCAACGGCGCCATTGTCGGGGCTTGTCAGGCCGGGCGTTTCCGGCGGCATTGATTGGCCCGATACCGTCATGGTGACCGGTATATCGATCACGGGCGAGTCCGGGTCGTTGGAGTTAATGGTCAGTTGTCCGGCATAAGTGTCTTCGGTCAGATCGGTAGCATCAAAACCGACGTTCACCGTATCCGAGCTGTATGGTTCAATGGTGCCGGAACCGGGGGAGACCGAAAGCCAATTGGCCGCCAATAGTTGAATCGATAGATTGTCATGCATATAGGCGGCGTCAAAGACCACACTAAGGCCGTCACTGCCGCCGCTGTTCTCGACGCCAACGGTCGCACCGGATAATCCGGCGGCATCGGCGCCGGGATTCATGATACCATATTGCAGTATGATCTGACCGTTGGGATAAAGAATTGCCTGAAAATTCAGCGAACCGGTTCCCGTGGTGGAATAGTAATTTTTCATATCCACAAAGCTGACGATAAAACGCTGATTTGCGGCATCAAAATAATAGTAGATATTTCCTCCCTTGCGGGGATCCAGATCGTCCCACCAGAGGGCAATCAGATTATTAGGTACGACATTATAGGGGAGGATGGTGTTGGTTCTTGAGGTCGAACCGCCGCCGAAAGTCACGATGCCGTTGGAGCCGACGTGCAAAGTCGAGTAGCTGTTTTCGTAGAAGGGGAATTCGAAGCCGATCGGAAGTGCGGCGCTTGAATCATCATCGCCGAAGCCGATAATCTCAGTGCCGACAGAGGCAATATCAACCCATTCATAAGCCGGCCCGGAAGGATCATCGGAATCGACCCAGATATGTCCCCAGTTGTCGGGACCGCCATTGCCTTTATCGGCCGTATTGAAAACCGGCGCGATGTCGCCGGGGCGGTCAGGATCATTGGCAAAATAGCCAATAGGTTCCGCCGCCAGTGATTTTGCGGCCGTGGTCTCAGTCGATTTGCCGCTGAACATCAGCCGGCTGATTTCATAGTCCAATCGGCCCGGACCGTTGTTATTGATAATAAATTCCTGCGAGGTCTGTTCCCCGCTTGGAAGCGTTTCCGCGATCGATGTCTGCGGAAACTGAATATCCGGGGCATATATATGCAGATTGACGGAAATACTTCCCGAAAGATTATTCAGGTCGTTGCTGGTATAGCCGATGTTTCCGACATTGTCGCCGGTGGGAAGCCCCGTGGAATTGATCGTGACCGGAAGGAGCAGACTGTCGCCGGGATTGACATTCTGTTGATCCTCGTTAAAGCTCAGCCAGGTATTGGACGAATTGAAGCGTATTCTTAACAGCGCGTCGCCGTTGTTAAATATTTTTAGTGTATCGATAATAATGTCGCCGAGATGCAGCGTGTCGGCAAGTTCGGACGGCAGTATCGCCAGAACCGGTGCACCGGAGGCGACTTCGCCATAACCTTCGATTTTTATATCATCGATGTTCCACCCGCAATATTGAGCCGAACCATCGGTCGGCCCGATTCCAAAACGAACCTGAAAATTGGGGTTGGCATCGGCCAATGCCGAGAGATCATAAGACTGCTGATTCCATGAGGATTCATCAAGGGTTCCGCCGTTTTGATAAAGAGTCACCCAGCCGGAGCCGTTATAAGCCTGAAAATAAGCATGATCATAGGTGCTGCTTTCCACTCCCAGCCAGCGGAAAAATGAAATTTGAACACCGGTTAAGTTGGTGCAGTCGAGGTAGGGGGAAGTCACCCAGTAGGTGGTCCCCAGAGAAGCGCTGTAGGAGCCATCGGCAAGGGTGAGGTCATTGCCGAGCAGGTAGTTGTCGCCGGTGGGGGTATGATCCAGCGAGGGATCGCCGGCACCCGATCCGCCGTCGCCGCCGGTGGCAGGACCGATGGTCCATTCGCCCAAACCGCCAAGGCCGGTCCAGCCCTGATCGAATGAAAAATCATCGTAAAAGGCTACCGACCTCTTGCCTACGAAGTAGTCAAAATATAGCCGGTCGGAATAGTCGCCATCGGCGGTAACATCGATATAAAATTGGACATTTCTGAGATCCGGGCTGTCCTCAGCGATTATAAATTGGTATGCAGAATTCGAAGTGGCGGTGCCGCCCTGTGCCGAAATTGTGGGATAAGTGGAACTCGGCTGGCTGACAGTGATATAACTGTCATCGATTCCCAGCAGACCGCTGGTATTATAAGCATTACCCCCGCCATTGTTTTTTAGCTGAATATTAAAAGTGACGGTATCGCCCGGACCGGCTTCGCCGGCGGTCTGGCTGTTAAATACTATGACCGGATCGGCTGTAAGCGGCGCCAGAGCGGCATCGATCACGACCGCATTATTATCGGTCACAGTTATGTTCGAGATCGTTTTGGTGGTATATCCGGGGGCACTGAAATCCAATGTATATGTCCCGGCTTCAATCATGCGGTGGTAGTCGCCGACGTCGGGGTCGGTATAGACCTGCGAATTGGTGATATCATGACCGACCACCGTCACAGTCGCGGCGATCGGCAGACCCGATACAGAATCGGTCACGATTCCGCGGATACCATAAAGAGCATTTTCGAACCAGTTGAGAAAGGAGACCCGATTATAGTTCCAATGAGCCGGAAGCTGGCTGGCGGTCAAAAGCTTGACACTTGAAATTTCAATCGTCACCTCGCGGCAACCGCGCCAGTAGTTCATGTAATCCTGGCGGCCGCCATCCACTTCATACCAGGCATAACCGTTGGTAATGCCGTTGTTCAGATCATTCAAATAACCGCTGGGGCTGTAATAATGCGCCGAATCGGCATAATCGCGGCTGATATCATAATACCATTGGTCGTCCGCATGCAATTGTGACCAGGTATCCCAGGGATAATTGACCACCTCGGCCCCTCCGTGAAAATTGGCCGAGATGGCAAAACTGTGCGCCGTGGCAAAATTCATCATGACTATCGTTTCCGGCTGCCAACTATTGCCATCGGGATGATCACCGTCCTGGGGATCGGGAAAATTCCGATTCAGATCGACGCTGTTGGCATTATACCTGGTGGCGCCATAAACAGAACTATTCCCGCCATGGTAGGTGCCGTCAGGGTTGGCGGCCGGGTTTATCCAGATTTCGCAGCTATCCACCAGGCGCGTTATCAATGAATCGCTGCCGTAGGCGCTCAAAAGAGAATCAATCAGATGAAGGGTCAGGACAAATCCGGTCAGTTCATCCCCATGCATCGAGCTGGTGAACATGACTTCCGGTTCGTTTTCCTCGGTTCCGACATTGTCCGAAATTTTTGCAAAGAGGATACTGCGCCCCTGAACACTGCTTCCGGCATTCACAATCTGGCATAACGAAGGATAATCAGCGGCGAACTGGTTCATCATGCTGACATAACCTTCATAAGTCGGGTATGAATCCCATTCCTGAATATCCGCTTTATCGGAACTCATTTCTGGCTGAATCAGTGTCCCCGGATGCTGAAGAATTTCAAACTCGATTCCGAGTTGTTTAAAATTTTCAAGCTCCCGGTCATTGGCGTAGGCATAGACGATATTATCTTTAACATTGTCTATTGATATAATTTTGGTAAGCCTGCTTATTTCTTTTGGCGAGTCGATCTTAAATTTGAAATATGTCTCACTGCCTTGGGCGGCAAGGGCAAAAAGAAGAAAGCATGAAAGAAGAGTAATTATGATGGCCTGTTTATTCACCGCGGTATCCTCAAACTATTATAAGTAATTCTTCATAATTTCATATTTCCAAAACTCATCCATATTACGGATGTATCTATATATATCGTAAAATAAAATACCCCATTATCCAGTCAATAATTGTTCGCTTTACAATTCATCCTATCTTATTATCGGACAAATAAATGTGGGGTTAACCGACGGCGCTCTTACTGGCCGTCTTTAATTTTTTTTGTCCTCTCATTAAAACCGGGGATGGAGGTGGCGGCTCCATCCCCGGCTGTTATTGTTGTAATCGTCTCGTTACTGGCAGTTGTAAGGCGGACCATCCTTATAGATGTAGTTAATCATGTAACTGACATCAAGAATGGTAATCCCGCCCGATCCGTCAACATTGGCACTCGCCACTGGCTCCGGAGCCGGTCCCTGCCGATAAATGTAACTGATCACGAAGGTGATATCGAGCAGATTGGTCAGCCCGTCGCCGTTGGCATCGCCGCAGACCCAGGTGATCTCGGTCGTGAAGCTCTGGCAGGCGCACCAGTCGCTCCAGCCGGCCGCGTTCTGCGCCCGAACCCGCCAGAAGAAGGTCACACCCTCGTCAAGACCGGTTATCTGCCACTGCGAAACACCCAGGCTCGTATCCGTCACGAGCGCATCAAAGGCGTCCGTAACATCGACCTGAACCTCATACTGCGTCACCGTCGAAACATCGTCCCAGTCAAGCATCACCGGTTGAACGACGTCGGTCGCGCCGTTATCCGGCGAGGTTAGATTCGGCGCCGGCGGCGGCATCAGTGAACCCTGGACCGTCATCAGAACCGGTACCGCCAGTTCCG
>PGXB01000018.1 GCA_002838945.1 candidate division Zixibacteria bacterium HGW-Zixibacteria-1 | reverse complement strand
CAACATCTGAACACCTCCTGTCCTTCGGGACTCAGGATGAGAAAGAATCATAATAATAGTATCCTTTCTCCGTGTCCACTAAATCGGGGGAACTTCACCCTCTATCTCTTCCGGTATTCCGGGAAAAATCAAATGTCGTAATTTCGCAAGTTGACCATAGAGGTATATTGTCTCAGGCGGTACGGGTCGTTCGGAAAATCCGGGTCGGGCCGGTCGGTTCTTGCAGTCAATACTACCTGGACAGCCCTGATATCATCGATTATCGTCGGGACATCGAAAATCAGGCTATTTTTCATGGTGTACTTGAATTGCAGATCGACAACATTCTCGGCGTAGATTTGTGGTGATTGTCCGGGCAGCTGCATCATCAGATTCGGATGAAGCGAATCACTGTTATCTATGTAGTATTTGATTCTTTGCAAAGCGATAATAATCGCCCCTTTGGGATAACATTTTGACAAGGGACTCTTATTATGCTGTATATGGGCCGCCGCGGTCTGCACCTCACTGATCTGGAAAAACTCGCCACCCCCTGAATCGGGGTGAAAGATATAGACCCATTGACCGTCGCGGAAGCAGGAAATATCATGGCCGTCGCACCTTAGTTCCGACGAGGGGAGAGGCATGGTCCATTCGACAGGGGCATCGCAGCCACCGTCGGCATAAGTGACTATAATAGTATCCGGGTTGGTATTATAGGCAATAATGCCGGGCAGGCCAAGAGGAAGTTCGAGGCCGGCCATACGAATCTGCCGTCCCAGTTCATCCATGGCGGCGCGGGCATTCTGCTGCATATCGGTGACCTGTTCCTGAATCGACCAGTTCTGGTGCTGAGTGATAAACACTTTGAAGATGACAGTCAGCACGACCGCCGAAAGAAACATTGCGATTAAAATTTCCAGCAGGGAGAATCCCAGCTCATTTCTCAATTTTTTGAAGGTTGTCTTCATAAAATTACTCACCCTTTTATTATTGCGTATTGCGGCCTTATAAGTAAAAAATTCATGTGCTCGTTACGTGAGAACACCACCATTTTACAATAGTCGTGTTCTCCCACTGCGGTGACGCCTCAAATGTCGAAGTTTCTCAGGTTAATCCTGGAAGTGTATTGTACCTGCCGGTAAGGGTCATTCGGAAAATCCGAATCAGGCAGACTGGTTTTGGCCATTAGAAAAATCTCCACCTCTCTGAGATCATCAATTATGACGGGGACGTCGACCGTCAAACCGTTTTTCATGGTGTACCGGAATTGCAGGTCGGCGACATTCTCGGCATAAATCTGGGGCGAACGGCCGGGAAGTTCCATCATCAAATTGGGATGCAAAGAGTCGGTGTTATCGATAAAGTACTTAATCCGTTGCAGTGAAATCACGATGGCGCCCCTGGCATATGCTTTGGATAATGGGCAAGTGTTGTGTTCGATCTGGGAGGAACCGGTTGCGACGTTGCTGATTTCGAAGAATTCACCGCCGCCGGAATCCGGATGAAAGATATAAGCCCATTGACCGTCGTAGAAGCAGGAAATATCATGGCCATTACAGTCGATTGCCGATGTTGCCTGGGGCATATCGGTTTCGGTCGGGGCATCGCATCCGCCGTCGGCATAGGTAATAATGATGGTGTCGGGATTTGTATTATATGCAATAATACCCTGTAATCCGAGGGGGAGCTCATGCCCGGCCATACGGATCTGCCGCCCCAGTTCATCCATCGCGGCGCGCGCATTCTGCTGCATGTCTGTCACTTGTTCCTGAATCGACCAGTTCTTGTGCTGGGTAATAAAGAGCCTGAATATGACAGTCAGCACGACTGCCGATAAAAACATCGCAATGAGGATTTCCAGCAATGAAAAGCCTTGAATATTCTTCAGATGTCTTTGGGCTTTTTTCATGGCGTTACCTAAGTGCTGTCGGTTCTTACATAGGCGGTAATATTGTTATGAAGCAAATCACCGCGATTATTCTGCCACGATGCCATAATATCGATTCTTCTCAGATGATCGGCGGTTTTGGTGACCTGCCATCGCCGTTCAATACCCTGCAGGGTATCGACGCCGTTCGATAATGACATTGTCGTCCGCAATTCCTCCAGTTTGTCCTGAAGGAGCTGGGTGGATGCGGTCGCTTTGTTCGACCAGTCGTTGGCTTCAAGGGCCACCATGGCCATATTCAGCAAAAGGAGCAGGGATAATGTCAAAATAATAATTGACACAAGAACTTCCATGATGGTGAAGCCCTTATCGGTATTGCGTGATATCATTATGAAATACTCCTTACGTGGTTTACAGAAACAGCATGAAAATAATCTGCCAACCATATATAATTTCGACATATCCGGACCATTTTTTAAGGGGCGATTTGAAATAGATTGTAACCTGAAGCCAGAGAATATGTTGTGGTCGGCGGAAAGGCCAGTTCTGTAAAAAATTTATTACGAAGGACATTTTACAGCGAGGTTACTTTCCCGTCAGCGGCCATTTTATGAAATAAATTATGGGAAATTTCCCATATATTTATAAGTTGCCCAATGGTCGGGTCCGGGGATTATTGGTTTGAAATAGTCATTGCCAAAAGGGGTTTATCTTTGTTTTCTTAGGGATGGTTCTTTATATGGAACTGTGGAGCATGGTGAAGCGTTACTATTGGCAAACAACAAGAACGAGAAACAAGGGAAATAAGCATGTTATTGGGCGCACATATGTCTATTGCGGGCGGTGTTTATAATGCCGTTTTGGACGGAGAGAAGGCCGGCTGTACTGTAATTCAGATATTTACCAAGCAATCAAACCAGTGGAAAGCCAAGACCTTGACGGATGATGAAATCGCCCGTTTTTTTGACGAACAAAAGAGAAGCGGCGTGAAAACGGCCTGCGCCCATACCAGCTATTTGATCAATCTCGGATCGCCCGATGAGGAGTTGTATCTAAAATCGATAGATGCTTTCAGAATTGAAATGGAGCGCTGCGAAGTCTTGAAAATTCCCCAACTGGTCATGCATCCCGGGTCACATGTCGGTTCCGGCGAGGAGGCCGGGTTGAAACGGATCGCCGATGCATTCAATCGCATTCTCGGTGAACTTCCAAACGGCAAGACATCGATATGTATCGAAACGACGGCGGGGCAAGGGACAAATCTCGGTTACAGGTTCGAGCAACTGGCGCGAATAATTGATATGGTCGAAGATAAGAACCGCGTTTCGGTTTGTCTGGACACCTGTCATATCTTTGCCGCCGGTTACAAGCTCCAGGATCCGAAGGATTACCGCGCCACGATGAAGGAATTTGATGATATCATAGGATTGAAGCGGCTTCAAATCATCCATTTCAATGATTCCAAGAAGCCATTCGGCTCGAAAAAGGACCGCCATGAGCACATCGGTGAAGGAGAGCTTGGGCTGGAACCATTCAGGAATATTGTGAATGACCGGCGTCTAAACAGGGTGCCGAAAATTCTGGAAACACCCAAGAGTGATGACTTGCACGAGGATATTGAGAATCTGAAAATACTTCGTTCGCTGGCGGACCAAACAGAGTTAAATTAGAGTGAGTTGTGCGGACGGACGTGCCGTGTTTAAACTTGCTTATTTCTCCAATGTAGGATAAAATGCAATTATGAAATTAGGTATTGTAGGACTGCCTCAATCGGGCAAAACGACGCTATTTAACGCCGCATCAGGGCAACAGGAAGCGGTTGGCGATTATTCACAGGCCTCGCATCGGGCGGTAATAAAAGTCCCCGACCGACGCCTTGCGGAACTGAGCGATATACATCAGCCCAAGAAGATAACATATGCCGAGATAGAGTTTCTGGATGCGCCCGGGTTCACCGGCAAGGGAAAGAAAGGCCGGGGTGACCTGGAAATTCTGCATGATTTAAGGCTGGTCGATGCGATCGTGATAGTAGTCGATAATTTCAGCCCCGGATCCCATCCTGAGCAGGACTTGCAGGCGCTCAATGATGAAATGGTCTTATCGGACCTTATGATAATTGAACACAATATCGAAAAACTGGCGCGGACCATCAAATTGACCGGCCACCAGGAGCGGGCCCGTGAACTTGAGGTTCTTCAGCGCTGCCATGAAGCGCTGAATAACGACAAATTGCTCATTGAGATCGGCCTGAGTGAAGAGGATAAGAAGGAAGTCCGGGGATACTCGTTTTTGACACTTAAACCTCAATTGATTACGTTTAATATTGCGGAGGAAATGCTTCCCGATTATGCGGCTCTATACGCGGGGTATGAGAAGTTTTGCCGCGAGGGGATGCGCGATATTTCGGTGATATGCGGCAAAATCGAAATGGAACTGGCGGTCTTATCGGATGAAGATCGGCAGGCCTTTTTAAAAGAGTTGAATATTGAAAAGCCCGTGGTCGATAAGTTCATCCGAAAATCCTTTAAACTTCTTGGTTTGATTACGTTTTTTACGGTGGGACCGCCGGAGTGCCGGGCCTGGACGCTCCGGAAGGGAAGTCCCGCCCCGAAAGCGGCGGGGACGGTTCATACCGATTTCGAGAGAGGATTTATTCGTGCGGAAGTGGCCACATATGACGATTATATGATATATAAGACGCTTCCGGCTCTCAAGGCCGCCGCGAAGCTTCATGTCGAAGGGAAGGATTACGTGGTGCAGGACGGCGATGTTATTCTTTTCCGGTTTAATATATAGAATAACGGTCGGGAGCCGAAATACATCCATACAGGGAGTAAAAAGATGAAAAAAAGCATTGATAAAATAGACTCCGGCAAATCGTCCAAGATCCAGATACTGCCTATCCTGCCGGTGCGCGGCATGGTTGTCTTTCCGCATCTGGTCGTGCCTTTGATTGCCAACGAGCAGAAACAGGCGCGGTTAATCGATGAAGCACTGATGCAGGGCAGTGTGGTCGGGGTCTTCCTTCAATCCGATAAAGCTACCGAGGATCCCGGCCCCGATGATATTCGCCGGGTGGGGACATCGGGCAATATTCTCAAGATGCTTCGTTTCCCGGATGGGACCATTCGCTTTCTGGTTCAGGGGCTGGCTCGCATCAGAATCAAGCGTTTCATCCAGACGCAGCCGTATTTAACGGCTGAAGTCGAGGAGATTCCGGATAAAACGGTGCATTCCCTCAAAGCCGAGGCCCTGCAGCGCAATCTGATCGAGCAGCTTAAGAAAATCGTCGATCTATCGCCGAACCTGTCGGAGGAACTTTATATTTCCGCCATCAACCAGGAGACACCATCAAAGCTGACCGACCTGATTGCTTCCAACCTGAGTATTGATATCAACGAAAAACAGCAGATCATCGAGGAGAGCGATGTTTACAAACGCCTGCAAAAGATGATGTCGATTGTGAACAAGGAAATGGAAGTTCTGGAGATTTCGAAAAAAATCCAGAGCGAGGCGCAGTCGGAACTGGGCAAGATGCAGCGTGACTTTATTCTCCGTGAACAGCTCAAGGCGATCAAGAAAGAACTGGGCGAAAAGGATGACCGGGCCGAACTGGACGAACTTGAAGAAAAAATAATACAGGCAAAAATGCCGAAAACGGTCGGAAGCGCCGCGAAGAAAGAACTGGAACGGCTTTCGCGAATGAATCCGGCCTCCGCGGAGTACACCGTTTCACGAACATACCTCGACTGGTTGATAATGCTGCCATGGTCCGTGTCGACGACCGATGTCCTGAATCTCCGTAAGGCCAAAAAGATTCTTGACGACGACCATTATGATCTTACCAAGGTTAAGGATCGCATTCTGGAATACCTGGCGGTGCGCAAGCTGAAAAGCGACGTTAAAGGGCCGATTCTTTGTTTTGTCGGACCGCCCGGGGTCGGCAAAACTTCACTGGGGCGCTCGATAGCGCGGGCGATGGGGCGCAGTTTTGAGCGGATATCGCTTGGCGGGATGCGGGATGAAGCCGAGATACGCGGACACCGCCGAACCTATATCGGGGCGCTTCCGGGACGGATAGTGCAGAGCATCAAGCGGGCCGGCTCCAATAATCCGATCATTATGCTCGATGAGGTCGACAAAATAGGCAGTGATTTCCGCGGTGATCCGTCGAGCGCCCTTCTGGAAGTGCTCGATCCGGAACAGAATGATTCTTTCTCGGATCATTATCTCGAAGTGCCGTTTGATTTGTCGAAAGTGATGTTTATCACAACGGCCAACCTGCTCGATCCGATTCCGCCGGTCCTTCGCGATCGGATGGAGATAATTCGGATTCCGGGTTACACTGATCTGGAAAAGCTGGAAATCGCCAAGAGGCATCTGATTCCCAAGCAGCTTGAAAACCACGGGATAACGGCCAGGGTTTTGAAAATCGATGATACCGGCATTTTGGAACTGATAAACGGCTATACACGCGAGTCGGGTTTACGCAACCTCGAACGTGAGATAGCTTCGGTATGCCGCAAAGTGGCCCGGAAGATTGCCGCCGGCTCGAAAAAGAAATTTATGGTTGCCGGCGGTGATATCCAGAAATATCTGGGGCCGCAGCGATTCTCGCGCGAAGTTGTCTCCAAAAAGGGGCGGATCGGCGTGGTGCCGGGGCTGGCCTGGACCTCGGTCGGCGGTGAGATTTTGTTTATTGAAGCAACCATGATGAAAGGCAAGAAGGATTTGATCCTGACCGGCCATCTTGGAGATATCATGAAAGAGTCGGCGATGGCGGCCCTGTCTTATGTGCGGTCGAATTGCGACGCCCTGGGCATCAAGTCAGACATTTGCGATCATCATGAGATACATATCCATGTACCTTCGGGCGCCACACCCAAGGATGGTCCCTCGGCCGGAATAACGATGGCCACGGCGCTGGCCTCGATTCTTTCCGGGCGGCCGGTCAAGCCGCAGCTGGCCATGACCGGAGAAATCACCCTGCGCGGTGAAGTGCTGCCGATCGGCGGCTTGAAGGAAAAGCTTCTGGCGGCTTATCGGGCCGGAGTAAAGACGGTGATTCTTCCGAAAGAAAATAAGAAGGATATAATTGAAGTGCCGGCGGAGATAAAGAAAGAGATAAAGTTCATATTTGTATCCGATGCCAGCGAGGTTCTAAGGCAGGCTTTGGATGATGCGCCTGGCGAGAAGAAAAAATCAGGCAGGAAGAAAAACTCATGAAACTTGTAACCGCCGAACAGATGCGCCTGATTGACAAAGAGGCAATCGAGATGAAAGGTATTCCCGGCCCGGAACTGATGGAAAATGCCGGACGCGGAATTGCCGAGAGAATCAGGGATTTGATCCTTCAAAATCTTCAGGGCAAGAAAATCGGCATCTTTTGCGGCAAGGGCAACAATGGGGGAGACGGTTTTGTCGTCGGGAGATATTTGCATCAGTCCGGCGCCAGTGTGACAATATTTTACCCGGCGCCTGTCGAGAAATTATCCGCCGATGCCGCTCTTAATTTCGGCCGGGCGCGCGAGATGGATATTAATATCAACGGCATAGGCTCGGCTGATCAATTGCCCGATTCCCTCGAGGCGGATTATATCATCGATGCCATTTTCGGGACCGGTTTCGAGGGCGTCCCCAGTGGATTATTGGCGGGAATGATTGAGTACATCAATACGCAGAGTGTTCCTGTTATTGCCATTGATTGCCCATCGGGGTTGAATGTCGATACCGGGCATCATGAGGGTGCGGTCATTGTAGCCGATTATACATTTACGCTGGCTCTGCCCAAAATCGGATTGTATCATTCACCCGGGCGGGAGTTGGCCGGTTATATCGAAGTAATACCGATCGGCATTCCCGACGAAGTCGTTGACTCATTCGGTATTAAGGAAAATCTGATCACCATTGATATGGCGGCGGATTTACTTCCGAAACGCCGACCGGATGGCCATAAGGGGGATTTCGGCAAGTTGTTCATATTGGCCGGATCGACCGGTCTGACCGGTGCAGCGGCCATGGCGGCCAATGCTTCGGCCCGATCCGGGGCGGGACTGGTGACCGTGGGGTGCCCGCAGTCACTGAATCATATTCTCGAAGTGAAGTTGACCGAGCCGATGACTTATCCTTTGCCCGATGTCGCCAAAAAAGGCGCGCTGGCCAAACGTGGTCTGGGCGAAATAAAAATGAAAATTGCCGAAAACGATGCCGTGATTATCGGGCCGGGAATCGGCCGGCATTTCGAGACAAGAGATTTGATCCAGCGTCTGGTGGCTTTGCTCGACAAACCGGCCATTATCGATGCCGACGGTCTGAATGCTTTCGAGAAGGACCGCGCCGCTCTGGAGGGAGAACATCCCGGACTGGTTTTGACGCCGCACCCGGGAGAATTTAAGCGATTGATCGATGAGAGTATCCCCGATGATCTGTATGAAAAATTCGATTTAATCAGGAAATACGCCCGCAAATATAAGGCGGTTATTGTATATAAAGGGTCGCCGACGGTGGTGGTCGATACTGACGGGCAAATGTATCTCAATCCGACCGGTAATGACGGCATGGCGACCGGCGGCACCGGCGATGTTCTCTCCGGGATAATCGGATCATTTCTGGCGCAGGGGATGAAGCCGATTGATGCGGCGATTTGCGGAATATATGTCCATGGTTTGTCCGGTGATCTGGCGGCGGCGGAGTATGGGAAAAGGTCGTTGATTGCCAGCGACTTGATCGAATTTCTGCCGGATGCCTTCAGAATATTGGAATCTTATTTATAATCAGGTTTTTTACTGTCGGGTCACATTTGCTTTTGATTCAATAATAATATCCAACTTAGTTCATCTTTATTTTAATTAATGCGTAGAACATTTGGCGGCCCGCTCTGAACAGGGTGGGTTGACGATATAAAAGGCCGGGGCCAGAATTGGCTCCGGCTTTTTATATGAAAATTGCTTAGAGGTATTTTTCCAGCCAGGCCCGGCGGAGGCGATCGATTTCCCGGTAGCTGCCGTCTTTGAGGGCAACATGGGTTCCACCCTCGATTCGAACAAACTGGTGCGGGATGCCATATTTCTCCAATTGTGCCACCAGGGCTTCCGATTGTTCGATAGGCACGATGTTGTCATCGGTGCCGTGCATGATTAGAATTGGGGTTTGTCCGGGCAGTTTTTCCGCGAAATAAACAGCCGAGATTTTTTGCAGCTCCCGGTTTTTCGCATCTTCGGTGAGATCGCTGTATCGCTTATTAACAAACTGTCCGAATTGTGGGCGGATTTTTATCAGCGAGGGAACATCGGTAATCCCGGCATGAACAATGGCACATTTGAACCGGTCGTATTCCAGGAGGGCGCGATAGGTGGTCATGCCGCCCCGGCTGGCGCCTTCAATAGCGATACGCGAGGTATCGCACTCATCGAGATTTTTGGCCACTTCGATCATATTGAGGGCATCATGCAGGTCGTCGCCGCCCCAGTCCTCGACACCGTCCGAGCCGACATTGCCGCGGTACTGGGTGGCCAGAACGACATAACCCCAGGCGGCGGTGGATGCCAGGATCAGGTGGGCGCGGATATCGTCGAGCGCGCCGTGCTCCTCGGTGCCGCCGCGGTTCCAGATCAAAACCGGATAGATGCCTTTATCCTTCGGGCGGGCGGTATAGCCGTTAATATTGAGGCCGTCGGAGAGATAGGAGATTCTTTCGACGATAGTCGACTCGATGACATCGGCGCTGTAGTACTGCCTGACGGTCGCCAGCCCTGTCGGAGTGCAGGCGACCGTTTCGCGTTTTCTTATGATGCCGTCGATATTGAGCATGCTTTTACTTAAAAGGCGAGGCCGAAGCTCAATCCTATATGGAATTGAAGCGTGGTAATTTCGTGGGGGATATCCTCGATAACGTTTCCGGTGTCGTCTTCTTCCGAGATCGGGTCATCGCCGTACCACTCCTGAGTCTGGCCAGTTGATATTTTGGTTGTAAAAAACTCGGCATAAATACTGAAGAATGGTTTATATGATTGATTCGCATCAATAGAGCTGTACTGGAAATTCAGCTTCGAGTAAAAACCATTTCCGGTGCCATGCGCTTCCGAATACTTGTTTCTTAAAATATGATAATCATAATCATCGGCAAAGGTTAACATATAGGCGGCCATCAGGTTCAATGAAGATGTCTCGCCAATGCCGAGGTCATAATAGAAACCGGCCATCGGTGATAAATATGATACCTTGTAGCTGAGTGCTCTTACATCTCCATAAATATCTATGTAATCATAAGTTGTATCATCTATGAAATAAATTTGTCGGCCTTTGAACCCTTTTATATCATAATCAAGCATTTGAGATCGAAAGCCAGCTAGGATGTAAGTGTGAGCATTATTCATTGAGTATATTCTTCGCATAATCTCAAAATCGATTGTTATATATGAGAATTTTGCATCGGACTCAGTATAGCTAATTTGCAAATCACCATAACCGACTATAGTGTACCAATCAGTATCTTTCATTTTACCCTGAGGGTTACTTGTATTGGTAGCTGCGGCTAATGAAAATATCCAATTTCTCTTCTTATCTTTGATTAAGAAACAGCTCATTCTCGCGCCCAATAGAGTAGCGGAAATTGGAAATTCTAGTTTGCTTTGAGCATATATTGCAGTACCATTATTATAACCTGCAAGCGTATTCAAATTATAATTACAGTGACCAAAACTTTGGCTGATTGTGGGGCCCAAAAGAAAACTTGCCTTATATTCGGCTGAAGATGTTTGAAAGGCAAACACCATTACAATTATTGCAATACAAATTTTGATTCGCATACAACATTCCTTTTGATATCGGGTTTAGACGACATGGATGAATATAAAGAAAGGTTCGGAATTTGTAAATACGGCAGGCTGGATTAATTTGATTACCGGGATAATTCCTTCGCAAAAAAAACACCACCCCGGTTTTGGGGCGGTGTTTTCATATTACTGCGGTAATAGGAGGCCTATTTTGTCTCCAATGAAATTTCGGTAACCGGGCCGAAGGTCTCGATAGGTGTATCGAAGATATCCCTGTTTCCGACAAAGACGATCACATCTTTACTGAGGTCGAGATATTTTCCGGCGACCCGGTTGCAATCTTCAAGTGTTATCGCCTTGTAATCCTGAATATCCTTCTCCATCTGATCGAGCGGAAAACCGAAATATTCAAGATTGGCCTTGGCCGTCACAATTTTGGCCGGAGTGTCATAGTTGAAAACATAGCTGTTAATTATGGCATCCCGGGCCAGTTCCATTTCATCTTTAGTGATGCCATTTTGCCGCACATCGTTAATAATATCGATCATCATCCGGGTTGCCTGCCCCATGGCATCGGAACGGGTAAGGCAATAACCAAAAAAGGTTCCCATGAGAGGTCTTTGATAATCGAAGCAGCCGACTCCATAGGCCAGTCCGGCGGTGGTCCTGACCTGCTTGGCGAGGCGCGACGAAAAGCCGCCGCTTCCAAGACAGAAATTCATGATTTCCATGGCATGACGGTCGGGATTTTTGGTATCCATGCTCTGGTGGCCGAAGCGAATATTGGCCTGATTGATATCCTTGTAGGCATAATATACACCCGGCTGATACTGCATAGTCGCCTGCGGCGGAGGCACCGGGATCGTTCCCGTTTTCTGCCAGCGAGACAGATATTTATTTATCAATGCTTTCAGTTCATCCGAAGTCATGTCTCCCGAAAAGGCAAGAAAGCAGTTGTCGGGTGAATAATATTTATCATGAAGGGCGATAATATCATCACGGTTTATTTTGCCGACCGATTCCAGCGTTGCATAATTTCCGTACGGATGACCTTTGTAAATGGTTTCATAGAAAATGCGGCGCGCAACCGATCCGGGGTCGTCATTTTGCCGGAGAATACGGTCCTTTTTGTTGGAAATTTCCATCGTAATCTTGGCCGTATCAAAACGGGGATCAATCAGCATATCGGCAAATATCTGAAAAACAGGGTCAATGTCTTTTTTCAGACATTGCAGGCTCATTGACAGGGCGTCAGCCGATGATGAGCTGGATATACGCGCCCCGACGAAATCGAGGTCGGCATCGACCTGACCGGGGGTCCGGTTTCCGGCCCCGCCGGAGCGGATAAGGGTCGCGGTAATTTCTGATAAGCCGACTTTGTCGGCCGGGTCATAGACATCTCCGCCGCGGATAATAGCCTGACCAACGACGGCCGGCAACTGGTGATCTTCAAGGAAGAAAACTACAATGCCATTATCGGCAACCCATCGATCCGGTTCGGGAGAGTCGAACTGAATTGCCGGGAAAACCATATCGCGCGGATTTTCCGCAAGGACCGGCAACGTCAGAAGCAATACGACGGCGCTGACTATAATATTTCGTTTCATTGGTCGCCTCCTTTCTTGGTCGGAACAAGCGTGGCAACAGTGCGATTTTCCTTCGTGAAATATTTTGCAGCGACCGCCATGATATCTTCAGGCGTGACGGCTTTAAGGCGCTCTCTCATTTTCGACAGATAATGCCAGTCATGAGCCAGATTTTGAGCCTGGGCGAGAAACATGGCCAATCCCATGTTGGTATAGGCGCTCCAGACAAAATCGGCATCAATGTTGTTTTTAACTTTGGCCAGTTCACTGGTGTCAACCGGCACCGTGGCCAATTTTTGGAGTTCGGCATAGACGGCGTTTTCGACGGTATCTGTGGAAACACCTTCTTTAGGGTAGGCATCAATATAGATTATATTGGGGTGCAGATCGCCCAGGTAGTTTCCGGGGAAGGTGTAAATGCCGACATCGACACAGAGCTGCTGGTCGAGTACGAGGGATTTGTAGAGTCGTGAGGTGCGGCCCTCACCAAGCAGTCTCTGGATAACGCTGAAGGTCGGTTCTTCCGGATCATCAAAAGCGGTTTTGTGATAAGCAATCGACACCGCCGGGTTGGCATCGAATTCGACCTCGAGCCTGCGTTCGCCCGGCTGCGGCGGTTCGACGGTGTAAATCGGTTCGGGGTCGCGGCCGCGGGGCATCGGTCCGAAATACTCCTCGGCAAACTTTTTGACTTCATCCAGGTTGACATCGCCCACTATTGCAACCGTAATGCGCTGGGGAATATAATAAGTATCGAAAAACTGCTGCAAATCGGTCCGGGTGAGTTCATGAACCTCCGACTGCCATTCCCAGAATATCTGATATGGATGCGCAATGAAGGCGGTTCCGATCAATTGCTCGAAAAGCTTGGCATCAGGTGAGTTTTCGACCGATTGCCGGCGCTCCTCGCTGACAACATCGCGCTCCGGGAAAAACTCGCGAAAGGCGGGATGAAGAAGCCGCCCTGCTTCCATATTGAACCAGAGTTCCAGCCGGTTGGCGGGGAGCGAGAGATAGTAGTAAGTAAAATCATATCCGGTGGTGGCGTTGGATTGGGCGGAGCCGTTGCGGCTGTAGATTTCGTCATATTCATTCTGGATGACGTACTGGGAGCTGGCCTGGGCAAGGGAATCAAGAATAATCCTGAGATCTTCGATATACTTGAGATGCTGCTCAAGTTTTTCGGGTTCATTCAGCCGGATGTACCGGGTTAGTTTCATGGCATCGTCGATCGCGGCCCATACAGAATCTTCCTTGGCCATGAGATCTTTTTCCGCCGGGTAGTCGGTGGTCCCGACTTCCTGCGAACCCTTGAACATCATATGCTCAAGAAGATGGGCGGAACCGATATTGCCGATTTTCTCATAGGCCGACCCGACCCCGACACAGATATAGCCTGAAAAAACGGGGGCGGTGTGCCGTTCTACGACGAGAAAAGTCATACCATTGTCGAGCTTGAATTCCTGCACCGGAAACTGCAGGCCGTCATCGGCCGCCAAAAGAGCCGCCGGAAGGATTAACAACAGTATGGCGCATAGCCTCAATGTCAGCTTCATATTACTCCTTTTGTTTTTCATTCAATGCCGGAATTATATCAAAGAGCTGATTTAATCCGGTGATTTTGTAATCAGCGTCAAGCTTGAAATTATTTTCGCGGTTTATAAGAACCGATGTGACACTCATCTTCTGCGCGGTTTTTATATCCACGATGGTATCACCGACAAAGAGGACGCCGGATCGTGGTTCGTCGCAATATTCCCGTGCTTTGGCGACGACTTTTTCCGACGGCTTGTAGGCCCGCGTGATGCTCGATATAATGGTATGATCGAAATAGTCCCAGATGCCGAAATTCTTAAGCTGTGTCACCAGGACATCATCATCGGCGTCACTGATCAAAATGATTTTAATACCGTCCGCCTTAAGTCTCTTGAGAGTTTCCACCGTGTCATCATACATATAGCCCTGCTCCAGATAAGCGGTGCGATAAAGCCCGACAACCTCGCTGCCGACATCGGGCAGTCCAAACCGGGCGGCTGTTTGTTGGGCGGTCAGGGCCAGGATTTCCTTGATAGTATAAAAGCGCGGCGGATTCTCATCGAGATATATGGCCATGAAATCATCTTTAAGGGATTGGAAAACTTCCGATTCCCGAGAAGCATCCAGTCTTCGGGCAAGCATATGCAGGCCCGATGTTCCAGTCACCAGGGTGCCGCCGATATCGAAGAATATGGTATGTATCATTTTCAGTTATTATATCTCTTCAAATAATTTTTCGATTTTTTCCTTTAACAAATCTCTGACGCGGGCAAAACCCTTCAATTGCAGTTCGGGACTGTCGTAATAACGGTCAGGATTGGGAATATCCCAGTGAATATGTTTGGTTCGGGGAGGAAGCACGGGAAAGGCAATCATGACCGAATTGCACAGGGTGACAACATAATCGGCCCAGTCGAGCAAATCACGGCTGAGATGATCGGAGGTGTGGGCCGAAATATCGATGCCTATTTCATTCATTGATTTTGCGGCGGCGGAGTGGACGCCGATGGGTGTAATCCCGGCCGATTTGATTTCACAGTCGCCGTTGCCGAGATGTCGGGCCAGCCCTTCAGCCATCTGCGACCGGACGGAATTACCGCTGCAAACAAAAAGGATATTGGTCATATCATTATATCTTTTATGAAATTCTTACGACAGGATTTATATAAAGATGCATCCGATTTGCAATAATTCAAACCAAGTTTATTCCATTCGGCCGTGGCATTTTTTGTATTTTTTCCCGGAGCCGCAGGGGCAGGGGTCATTGGGGCCCACTTTTTCCACTTCCCGGCGGATCGGTTTGGCTTTGCCGCGTTTCGAGGCGTCCGCCATCGGATTGGCTTCCTCGGCCTGTGTCGCCGAGCCGAAGCCCATACCGACCGTCTCCTGATGGATGGCGGTGACTTCCTTCTGTGCTTCGCGGCGGCGCTCCTCGCGGGATTTTTCCGGCATCCGTACCTGCAGCTTGAAAACCATTCCGACAATATCCTTGTCGACCGTCTGGATCATTTCGGCGAAAATCCGGTACGCTTCGCGCTTGTACTCGACCAGCGGATCGCGCTGACCATAGGCCCTCAGCCCGATACCGGTCTTAAGCTGATCCATCTCGTACATATTGTCGCGCCAATGCCGGTCGATGGTAGTAAGAACGGCATAGCGCTCGAGCCGGCGCATGATATCCTCGCCGTACAATCTTTCTTTTTGTTCATAGAAAGTAAGAACCGCCTTATGTACCTGGTCAAAAAGCTTTTCGCGGGTCAGGTTCGGAATGTCTTCCTGACGAAATTCCAGGTTAAGAAGGTAAACACGCAAAAGCTCGGCTTTGAATTCGATCAGGTTCCAGTTTTCCGGATATTCCTTGGGCGGGCAATAATTGTCGATAATCGTCTGCAGGACCGATTCGATCAGTTCCATGATCTCTTCTTTAATCGATTCGCGCTCCAAGGCGGCCAGTCGGCGGTCATAGATAACCTCGCGCTGCGAGTTCATGACATCGTCATATTCAAGAGTATGCTTACGTATAGCGAAATTCTGCATTTCGACCCGTTTCTGGGCGCGTTCGATGGCTTTGTTGACCATTGGGTGGGCGATAACCTCGCCTTCCTGCACGCCCAGTCGATCCATAATCCGGCCCAGCCGGTCGGAGCCGAACAGGCGCATAAGATCATCTTCAAGAGACAGAAAGAAGCTGGAAGAACCGGGGTCGCCCTGGCGGCCGGAACGTCCTCGCAACTGGCGGTCGATACGCCGCGATTCATGACGCTCGGTGCCGATAATATGCAGTCCGCAGGGGACGTTTTCGCGGCATTTAAGCTCATCAATAAAGGGGCAGATTTCCTCATCGGTTCGGGGGTCTTTCAGGGCGCAATTCTCGTGTTTTACCACGCCGGGGCCGAGCTTGATATCGGTTCCGCGGCCGGCCATATTGGTGGCAATGGTCACCGACCCTTTATGTCCCGCCTTGGAGACAATTTCCGCTTCCATCTGATGGAACTTGGCATTGAGAACATTATGCGGAATTTTTGTACGTTTCAACATGCGCGAAAGGGTTTCAGATACTTCGACGGAAACCGTTCCCACAAGAACCGGGCGGCCGGCATTAAAGCAATCGATGATTTCGTTGACAATGGCATTATATTTTTCGCGTCGGGTCCGGTATATGACATCATTGGAGTCGATCCTTCGGACCGGCTCATTGGTCGGAATACAAACGACATCGAGTTTATAAATATCAAATAATTCCTGGGCCTCGGTTTCGGCGGTTCCGGTCATACCGGCCAGCTTGTCATACATACGGAAATAGTTCTGAAGCGTAATTGTGGCAAGGGTTTGGGATTCGCTTTCTATACGCACTTTTTCCTTGGCCTCGATAGCTTGATGCAGGCCGTCGGAATAACGCCGCCCGGGCAGGATACGGCCGGTGAACTCATCGACAATCATGACCCGGTCATCCTGAACGACATATTCGACATCCTTTTCGAAAAGTGAGTAGGCTTTCAGAAGCTGGCCAATTGTGTGCACTTTTTCGGAACGCTCAGAATGCAGGCGGTAGAGCTCATCAATTTTTGCGGTCTTTTCTTCCGGTGTCATCGAGTCATCGCCCTCAAGCTGCGACAACGCTTCAGTGATATCAGGGATTGTAAAAAGTTCCTGTTCTTCGCGCGAGAATTGGCTGCGGCCGTTATCGGTCAGGTTAATCGAGTTTTCTTTTTCATCTATAACATAATAAAGAGTCTCGTCCATTTCGTGTAATTTCTTGTCGCGCATGTAAGTAGATTCAACTTGATTGATAATATTGAGAATACCCGGTTCCTGAACCAGTTTCAGATATTTTTTATTTTTGGGAGCGCCTTTGCGGGCCGCCAGAAGCAGTTGCCCGGCCTCGAACTGGCCGTCGGAATTTTCCGCTTGCAATAGTCTTTCGGCTTTCGATATTTTTTCATTAACGAGATTGGTCTGTTTGCGAACGAGAGTTTCGACAATCGGATTCATCTCGGAATATCTTTTATGGATGAGGCTTTCCACCTGACCGGAAATAATAAGAGGCGTCCTGGCTTCGTCGATCAATACCGAGTCGACTTCGTCGACGATGGCATAATTGTAACCGCGCTGGACGCGGTCCTCGACGGTCTGGGCCATATTATCGCGGAGATAATCGAAGCCGAATTCATTATTGGTTCCGTAGGTGATATCCTTATTATATTCAATTCTGCGTTCCGCATTGGTCATATCATTCTGGATGCATCCGACCGTTAATCCGAGGAATTCATAAATTCTACCCATCCACTGGCTATCGCGTTTGGCCAGATAGTCGTTGACGGTAACGAGGTGTACTCCTTTGCCGCTCAACGCGTTAAGATATATCGGAAGGGTCGCCACCAGGGTTTTGCCTTCACCGGTGGCCATCTCGGCGATTTTCCCCTGATGTAAAACCGCGCCGCCAATAAGTTGAACGTCGTAAGGAACCATATTCCATTCCATCTCCATCCCGGCCACGTCCCACTTGGTTCCACACAGCCGGCGGCAGGCATCCTTAACTACGGCAAAAGCTTCGGGCAGAATATCTTCGAGGGTTTCACCTTCCTCCAGACGTTTTTTGAATTCATCGGTTTTGGCGGTCAGTTGCTCTTCAGTCAGGGATTGATACTGCTGATAAAATTCATTTATTTCTTCGACAAGCGGGCGTATTTTTTTTATATCCCGGTCATGTTTGGTTCCGAATATTTTAGTAATTATATTTGCCATTTTTTATCCTACGTTTCATGAGTAATAAATCAATATATAACTTTTGATATTCATCTTCAATAACATTTATATTTAACAAAAATCAGCATATTTCTGTTGATTTTTTTTTGAAGGTAGTGTATTTTTAAATCACAGGAAGATGTATTTCTTTATGTCTACAAATTGAAGAGAATATCTAAAAAATTATAAAGAATATTCCGATAATAATTATATCAATAATTCAAACTGTTGTTATTTTTAGGACAAGGTCATGATGTCAGACAAACAAGGCAAAAAGTCGCACAAACGCAATGATTCCGTCCGCAGCAAGGAAAGGGATCAGAAGATCAAGAAGAGCCAGAAATCAAAGAAGAAGACGGACTGGCGTGATTTGCTAATTGAGGAGGACGATTATTTCTTTCCAAAACGTTAAGGGGATCGTCATCCGGGGGCATGGGAAGGCCTTTATTGTAAGATCGCAGCATAAAGAGATCCCCTGCGAAATTCGTGGAAAAGTAAAATACAATACTGATGCGGTAACACCGGTTGCCGTAGGTGATGAAGTATACATATCCGTCAACCCCGACGGAACCGGTATGATCGAACAGGTCGAAAAACGTCGCTCGATGTTTTTCCGTCCGGCCAAGGGTATGGACTCCAGGAAACAGGTTATTGCGGCCAATATCGATCAACTGGCGGCGGTCGTGTCTGTCATGCAGCCACCGCTCAAGCCGGGCTTAATCGACCGGTTTTTAATATCAGCCGAGATCGGGAATTTACGACCAATTATTATTTTAAATAAAATCGATCTGGGGCGCCCTGCCGTGGTTGCGGAGCTTCAGGAAGGTTATAACCGTCTCGGCATAAGTTGCCATATTTTATCGGCGGTGACCGGGGAAGGTTTCGATAATCTGACAAAGGATCTGGCCGACCATATCACAATTTTCGCCGGCCACTCCGGAGTAGGCAAATCTACTATTCTCAATCACCTAATTCCCGGTTTGAATATAAGAGTGGCGGCCGTTTCCGAAAGCACCGATAAGGGTGTCCACACCACCACCAGGGTGGAATTGTATGAATTACCCAATGGCGGCTATGTCGTGGACAGCCCCGGGTTGAAGGTTCTCGGGTTGTGGGATGTCGAATGCGGAGATTTGGCGCGCTTTTTCCCGGAAATGGAAGAGTTTCGCGACGGCTGTCGTTTTACCGGATGCAGCCATACTCACGAGCCGGATTGTGCTGTCAAAAAGGCGGTAACTGAAGGCCGGATAGCAGCTTTCAGATATAGAAGCTATCTGACGATCTACAAATCCCTCTGATTTCGTTCATAATTTCGGTTGTATATTGTCTCCCGATAAGTTAAGATGAAATGTGATGTTACCGAATTGTTTTAGTACGGGATAAAGTTATGGCATCCAAAAACGTAGAATTCAGAGTCGGGCTTCTCATCATTGCCGGTCTCATTATTCTGTCGGCGGCGATTTTCTGGATACAGGGATATCGCTTCGGCCAGGAATATCAGCCGGTTCTGGTGGTTTTCGAAGAGGTTGGCTCGCTGGCCAAAGGGAACCCGGTGATGGTTTCCGGCATCCGCATGGGGAAGGTCAAAAATATGACTCTTCATGAAGGCGGCGTGCTGGTCACTATGACTATGAGCAAGGAAGTGGGACTCCAAAAGGATGCCTCTTTCACCGTCAAAAATATCGGTCTGATGGGTGAGCGGTTCGTGGCGGTTCGGCCGGGGGCATCCGAAGAACCGCTGGATTTGTCGATTCCGGCGCAGGGTTCATATGATACCGGCATTCCTGAAGTTATGGGAATGATGGGGGAGATGACCACCGAGTTGCGAAATCTGGTGTTTGCCATCAAAGGCTCGATTGCTTCCGACGAGAATCTCGACAAACTATCCAATGCCATCGGCAATTTTGAAAAACTTTCGGAATCGCTCGCGGAATACCTGGAGCGGAATCGTAATAATTTCGACAAAACCGCCGAGAATTTTCTGGCGGCATCGAAAGGATTGAAAAAACTGGTTTCGGGAAGCACCGAAAAGGTCGATTCGACGCTGGTCCGGGTTGAGGATGTTTCACGCCGGATGGACGGGGTAGTGACGGATCTGGAACAGATGTCGAAAGCGGCCCGTGAGTTCGCCGACAACCTCAATAAGGGTGATGGAACGATTCAGATGCTGGTCGATGACCGTCGATTGTATGATGACTTGCGAAAAACCGCTTCCAATCTCGATGCCTTAATAAATGATATCAGGGAAAATCCCCGCAAATATATTGACTTGAAAGTGGAGTTGTTTTAATGGAGAAGTTTAAGCTGGCCATAGGAATTCATAACCACCAGCCGATTGGGAATTTCGACTCGGTTTTTAAACAGGCCCACAAACTGGCTTACAAACCCTTCCTGGAATTATTCGAAAAGTTCGATAAACTAAAAATGTCGCTCCACCAGTCGGGCATTTTATGGACCTGGCAGGGTGAGATGGATATAAAATATTTCGATCTGGTTCAGAAACTTATATATGATGAACGACTGGAGCTAATGACCGGCGGCTTTTATGAGCCGATTTTGCCCATGATTCCGGATCGCGACAAGCATGGTCAAATAGAAATGCTCAGCCGCTATCTTTACGGCCAGTTTGGCGTTGATCCGACCGGATTATGGCTGACCGAGCGGGTCTGGGAGCCGCACCTTCCGAAAGCGCTCAAGAAGGCCGGCGTTGAATACCTTCCGATAGACGATACACATTTCATCTACACCGGGATGGAGCCGGATGATTTGAAGGGGGTTTTTCTGACCGAGGAGGAAGGCGCTGTCGTGAAGCTGCTGCCGATACAAAAGAAACTTCGTTACCGGATTCCATTCGGAACGGTCGAGAAAGTGATCGATGAGTTGAAACGGCAGGCCGAAAAAAATCCGGGTGGATTGGCCGTGTATGCCGATGACGGCGAGAAATTCGGCGTCTGGCCCAAGACGCATCGGCACTGTTATACGGACGGATGGCTGGAGGAATTTTTTACGGCGCTGTCTGATAACTCGGATTGGCTTGAAGTGATTACGCTGGGTCAGGCGGCGGTAACCAGGCCGGTTGGAAGGGTGTATCTGCCGACAGCTTCATATGCCGAGATGTTGCACTGGTCGCTTCCGGCGAAGGCGTTCGTGGAATATGAAGAATTCGAAAAATGGCTCAAGGAATCGGGCAAGCTGGAGCGGTATGGCCGGTTCGTGCGGGGCGGACACTGGCGCAGTTTTTTGGCCAAGTATGAAGAAGTCAATATGATGCACAAGCGGATGCTGCATGTCTCAAATAAGCTGGAGCAGTTCATCAGGCAGAATCCGACGCGTCATGACCCGTTCGACCAGGCCCGGCACCATCTTTATGCCGCCCAGTGCAACTGCCCCTATTGGCACGGTGTTTTTGGCGGGTTATATTTGGCGCATATAAGGAGTGCCATTTACAGCAATATCATATCGGCGGAAAACCTATTGACCCCCGAACTTGAAGAAGTGCAGAAAACTATGGTCGATTATGACAGCGACGGGCACAGCGAAGTGCTGGTTACGACCAATAAATTTTATGCCATTATAAAGCCATCTTATGGAGGAACGCTGGTCGAACTGGATAACCGTGAAGCCGCTTTTTCGATTACCGATACGCTTACCCGCAGGCTGGAGGGGTACCATCGCAAATTAGCCACCGCCAAACTTGACGGCGACACGACGGAAAGCGATGAAACCGAATCGATTCATGATCTGGTGCTGACCAAAGAAACCGGTTTGAACAAGCTTCTGGCCGAAGATTGGTATTTGCGTCGGTGCTTTGTGGATCATTTTATAAAATCGGACACCGATATCAATAAGTTTGCTTCGGGGAAGTTCGGCGATGACGGCGATTTCGTGCTGGAGCCGTGGCAGTACAGCCCCGGCGGCGATGCCGGGACGGTTCGGTTGAAGAGAAACGGGCATCTCTGGCGTGAGGATGGCATTAAGCCGCTGACTATCGTAAAAAGCTACTATTTCCAGAAAGATTCGGATGTCATCAGCGTCAATTACAGCCTGACCGCCGAAAAGGATAATATCTCCGGGATTCGTTTTGCGGTGGAGAACAATTTCAACCTGCTGGCAGGTCATGCCGATGACCGCTATATAACGTTCGGCGGCGTCAGACCTGAAAACAGTTTCCTTGATGCCGTAAATTCACACAAAGGATTTACATCGACCATCCTGAATGATGACTGGGGCAAGCTTGTAATAGCGGTCATGCCTGACCGCGAGGGGGAAGTCTGGCAGGTGCCGATATTCACTATTTCCCTTTCTGAGGGTGGTTTCGAGAAAGTGTACCAGGGAACCTCGATTGTGAATATATTCGATATTTCGCTCAAGAAGGGGGTTCCGTTCGAAGTGTCTTTCCTGCTGTTTTCGGGCAAACCGGAAAATCTCCCGCGCAGATTTTTGGCCAGGGGGCAGGAAACGCCGGTTCAGAAATTGTGATGTTATGAAATCTCAAAGGCGGCTTTCGGGCCGCCTTTTTTTTGTCTGGTTTTTTTCCTGTCTGATGTACATTGACATCTGTTTTAGGATTTGTGATTATTAATATATGAGAATAGAAATATTTAATTATCAAAAGGCATAAATCGGAAGGAGTCAGCTATGGAACTCAAAGGGAAAGTGGCATTGGTAACCGGCGCCAGCCGGGGAATCGGCGCGGCGACGGCGAAACTGCTGGCGCGGCATGGCGCGGCAGTGGCGGTTAATTATTTTCAGAGTAAGGGACCGGCTGAAGCGGTGGTCAAGGAAATCATTGATAATGGCGGCAAAGCGATTATGGTCCAGGCCGACGTCCGCAAGCGCGACGAGGTCGCCGAAATGGTGAAGAAGACTAATGCCGAATTGGGCAAGATCGACATTTTGGTTCTCAATGCCGGCGCCAGTGTGCCATGGAAGGCTTTTATGGAACTGACCACGGAAGAATTCGAAAACAAGGTGCTGGGTGAAATCCGCGGCTTTTTCCATCCGGCGCAGCTTGTCATACCGCAGATGATCGAGCGCAAGAAGGGGTGTATAGTCGGAATCAGCAGCGGGTTGTCGCGGCATCCGGGCTTCGGATTCAGCTCCCACACCACGGCCAAGTCGGGAGTGGACGGCTTGATGAAGTCGTTGGCGCTGGAACTGGGACCATTCGGTATCCGGGTCAACACGGTCGCGCCGGGGCTGACTATCACCGATGCGACTTCATGGCTGCCGAAGGAGCGGATTGAAGATTCGGCCAGAATGACACCGATGAAGCGCGTGGGCCAGCCGGAAGATATCGCCGGTGCGGTGCTGATGGTGGTCCGCGACGATGCCGGGTTTGTGACGGGTAATTACATTGCGGTCTCCGGCGGGGCGTTGATGCTGTAAAGTGATATGTAGTTCGGGCAATCAGTAAATGTAGACAAATAGAGGTAAGTCTTGATAAGTATATTATCCGAAAGTCATCTATATTAATGATGTCCTAATGCCCATAAAAAACGAATAAAGTAAGCTGGAACAGAATGAGTTACAAAAGATTTAATAAAATTATTATATTAGTGATGTCATATTATTGAAAAAGGAATATATTATTTGGTTATGAAAACTTCACATAAAATAGTTTTTGGCGATTCGCGTGAACTCGCAATAATTCCAAATGAAAGTGTTCATTTGGTAGTTACATCACCGCCCTATTGGCAATTAAAAGACTATGGCAAGGAAAATCAAATAGGTTTTAATGATACATATGAACAATATATAAATAATCTAAATCTAGTATGGTCAGAATGCCACAGAGTCTTACACAAGGGTTGCCGACTATGCATTAATATCGGTGATCAATTTGCTCGCTCGGTCTATTATGGAAGATACAAGGTTATCCCAATTAGAACTGAAATAATCAAATTCTGTGAGACAATAGGATTTGATTATATGGGGGCAATAATTTGGCAAAAGGTAACAACTTGTAATACTACAGGTGGTGCGACCATAATGGGCTCATTCCCGTATCCAAGAAACGGAATATTGAAAATAGATTATGAATTTATCTTGATTTTTAAGAAATATGGAGATGTACCAAAAGTCGAAAAAAGGCAGAAGCAGCAGTCAATATTAAGCAAAGAGGAATGGAATCTTTATTTTAATGGCCATTGGAATTTTGCGGGCGAAAAGCAAAATGGCCATTTGGCAATGTTTCCAGAGGAATTACCTCGTAGACTTATAAAGATGTTTAGCTTTGTTGGAGACACTGTTTTAGATCCTTTCTTGGGTAGTGGAACGACGATTTTAGCGGCAAAAAATCTTCAAAGAAATTCAATAGGATATGAAATTAATCAGGATTTTAAAGAAGTAATCATCAATAAATTAAAATTAGACAAAGGTGATATCTTTGAGAAAGATTATGAAATTGAGTTCATTATATCCAGTTCTCCCAATATTGACTTTTTTAAAAAAATGAAATCCTTTCCATATAATTTCAAAGATCCAGTTGCATTTGACAAAAAAATTGATATAAAGAAGCTATCCTTTGGTTCAAAGATTGATTCAGGTACAAAGGAAAAGCAAGATTACTATACAGTAAAGAAAATATTGCCCAATAACAAGCTATTATTAGATAATGGTTTGTCAGTCAAATTGGCAGGCATTAAAGTAAATGAAAATCAATTAATGGAATTTAATGAATTTCTCATAAGTAAGGTAAAGGGCAAAAAAGTATTCTTAAAATTTGATAAAATTAAGTATGATTCAGACAATAATTTACTTTGCTACCTCTATTTAAAAAACAAGACATTTATTAATGCACATTTGGTTAAATATGGATTGGCTTTGGTCGATGATTCTACTGCAATCACAAATGTATCATTAAATAAGTTGAAAAAGGGATATAATGGCAAAAGAGTGGCTACTTAATTCTGCGACTAATCGTTTTCAATTCAATTTCAAGAGAAATGTTGGCGCTGTCTCAGAGGCTATAAGGAAATGCGCCCCAAAGAATTTGGAGGAGTGGGAAAATTATTACTTCCAGAATATTAAATCACGAGAACATATCGAAGAGTTGGGCCGTAGACTTTATATAAAGATTACTGAAGTGCTTGCCGCTGAGATTGATTCAATAAATGAAAATGATTGTATTGATTACATATATAATTTGGTGATAAACAGGACTTACGATGGATATTTGACAGAAATCAAAACGGTTTATGGCCAATTGGAAAAAATATTGGAACAGCGAATTGAGCCTGCACCTGATGAGTGGGACAGGTTATTCAATGTTGATTTCTATATTGATATTGATGGCAAATATATTGGATTACAAATTAAACCAGCAAGTGATGTCTCACACATAACACAGATTTATAAGGAAAGAGAATTGCAAAAATTAACTCATATAAAGTTTTCCAAAAAATATCAAGGGAAAGTATTTTATGTTATTTCAATAAAAAAGGATGGTTCCAAGGAAATTCAAAATATTGAAGTAATAGATGATATAAAATCGGAAATCAGACGTTTGCAGAATCTTGTATAATTTGTAACAGCTTGGATAATGAACATTGCAGGCAATGCCGCATTGAAATGTGAATTGTCTACGGCAATTATGTTACGGTTTTTGGCGGAACCGTGAATTCCCCACAATATAACTTTTTGTTGAAATTTCAGCTTGTTTGTATAAAGATATATCCAGCAATATCTGATATAAGACTATAGAATAACGAAAATATGTTTTTTGAAGGGAGTCAAAAGTGAAACATGTAGTAATTCTGATGCTGATGGGGTTACTGGTGGCCGGATGCGGCGGTTCATCGACCCAGGTTACCCGCATCGATCCCGAAACTCAGACCGATTTGAGCGGGAATTGGAACGACACCGACGCCCGCCTGGTGGCGCAGGAGATGATAACCGACGCGGTGGCGCGTGTCTGGATAACAGATTTTGCGGCCGCAACCGGTAATAAGCCGGTGGTAACGGTCGGGACGATACGGAATATGAGCTCCGAACATATCGACACCGAAACTTTTACGGCCGATTTCGAGCGCGAGCTGATCAATTCGGGCAAGGTTCGTTTTGTGGCCAGCAGCGGGCAGCGGGATGAAATCCGCGGTGAGAGGTTTGACCAGCAGGATTTTGCCTCTAAAGAGACGATGAAGAAAATCCGTAATGAAACCGGGGCCGATTTTATCCTGATGGGCGCCATTAAGACCATTGTCGATCAGGTTGAAGGAATCAAGGTCGTTTATTACCAGACCGACCTGGAGATGATCAATATCGAGTCGATGGAAAAAGTCTGGATCGGTACGAAGAAAATCAAGAAGGAAATATCTCAGGGCAAGACCAAGTGGTAAACCCGATCCATAGAATATATATATCAGGCATGACAGCAGCAATAATGCTGCTGTTGTGCCTTGTTTTGCAATCCGGGTGCGCCTCACTTTCGACACAGAATGCCTTCTATGACCCGATAACGGAGGAGCTTCGCGAAGGCGATTATAAGGCTTCGGTGGAGAAAATCGAAGAAGCGAAGGAGAAAGGCAAATACAAGGAAAAAGACCGCTTTTTGTACTATCTTGATGCCGGACTGGCCTATCATTACGCCGATCAGTTCGATTCCAGCAATAACAAACTGACCGAGGCGGAGGATGCCGCCCGGGAATTGTTTACCAAAAGCATTTCCAAGGCGGCAACGTCGCTGTTGCTTAATGATAATGTGCTCGATTATTCCGGCGAGGATTATGAAATATTGTATTCCAATCTTGTCAAGGCGCTTAATTTTATCGTGATGGACAGGTTTGATGATGCTTTTGTGGAAATACGCCGGGCCAACGAAAAACTGGAATTACTCGAACAAAAATATGGCGATATGGCGGCACGGTACAATCAGGGGGCCGAGGAGGATACCGCGCGGGTGGATATCAAATACAGCGCGGAGAAGGTCAGATTCAATAATGCCGCTTTTGCCCGGTATTTGAGCATGCACATTTATGCGGCTGACGGGCGGCTTGATGATGCCCGGATCGATCATGATTTTCTGGTCAGCGCTTTCCGCGAACAACCGTATATTTATGATTTCGAAATGCCCGAGGTGAAATATTACTCCGAAGACAAGTCGATTTTGAGTATTGTCGGCCTGGCGGGGCTTTCGCCGGTCAAGGAGGCGCTGAATCTTCGAATCCGCACCGATAAAGATCTCAATCTGGTGCAGATTCTCTATACCGACCCATGGCGCCAGGACACCGAATACGGCCATATTCCGATGAAGGTTTCGCAGGATTTTTATTTCAAGCTGGCTATTCCCAAGATAATCGAGCGGCCGTCGGTAATCACCCGGATTCGGGTCACGGCCGATTCCATGTTCATCGGAGAATTGCAGTTGATCGAAGATATTTCGAAAGTGGCGACGGAGACATTCGAGGCCAAAAAATCGCTGATCTATCTCAGGACGGTGGCGCGGGCGATTTTCAAAGGGCTGACAACGTACAAAATGAAAAAGAAAGCCGATACCGGAGGACTGGACGGCTGGCTTAAAAAAGCGGCCATCGATATCGGGGCCGATATTACCGAAAACGCCGATTTGCGCTGTTCGCATTTGTTGCCGGGGCGGATTTATGTCGGCGATTTCGAGATCGCGCCGGGGGAATACGATCTGACGATTGAATTTCTCGATGAGGCCGGGAATGTTATAAGCGTGACTACCGTAAATAATTATAAAGTCCTTGAACGGGGTTTGAATTTGGTCGAGGCCGTCTCGCTTAATTGACATTGCTCCATTTTCTTCTTTCGCAAATTACACAAAAAAAATCGCAAAATCAGATGACAAGAGTCGGTGTTTTGTGTTTATTATATGGAAATATAGTAAGTTGCGGCGGTGGCGAGGCCATGCAATTTATGCCGCTGAGCCGAATGACGGAAGGAATTGACTATGGGTATTCTGGCAGTGGAGAACTTAAAACTCCAGCTAAACGGTAAAGCGATCTTAAACGGTCTCAGTATAGATTTTTGGGAAGGGCATGTCCATGCCGTGGTCGGCCCCAACGGGGCGGGTAAATCGACCCTGGCGGCGGTGATTATGGGGCTGTCCGGCTATACTAATGTCGAAGGGGACATAAAATTCAATGGCGAGTCGATTAAGAATTTAAGTGTCGATGAGCGCGCCAAGCGCGGTATCACCCTGGCCTGGCAGGAACCGGCGCGGTTCGAGGGTTTGCCGATTCGCGATTTTATCCGGGCCTCGGCCAAAGACAAGGATGACGACAATCTAAAATCGATTCTGGCCAAGGTCGGGCTTGATCCCGCTGAATACTGGAAACGGGCGGCCGACAAGACCCTCAGCGGCGGTGAGCGTAAAAAAGTCGAGCTGGCCACAATTCTGGCGATGCGGCCGAAAGTGGCTCTGCTCGATGAACCCGACTCCGGAATCGATATAGAATCGATCGAGCGGATTTTTGAGGCGGTCAGGATGCTTCGTGACGACGGCACGACGGTTATCCTTATCACCCACAGTCTCGCCGTTCTGGACCAGGCCGAACATGCGTTTCTTCTCTGTCATGGGCGCATGGTGGATAAAGGTACCGTGAGCCGGATCAGGAAATATTTCGAGCGCAACTGCCTGCCGTGTGATCACAAGAATTTTCCCAATCTGCAGATTATCGGAGAGCAGCCATGACGACCGATCTACAAACGATAAATGAATTGTACAAGTACACCGATACTGACCCGAACCTCAAAGACCCCGATACGGCGCATCTGGTAATCAACGGCAATCATGTTCTGGGCATGCATGCCGTTCCCGGTTTGAATATCACGGTCAAGGAACTCGAAGATGGTATCGACATGGTCATGAAGCTTGACCCGGGCACGGTTGTCGAGAAGCCGGTGCATCTGTGTTTCGGGATGCTTCCCAAGACAGGGGTCCAGCGCATTATTATGGATGTCGATATCGGCGCCGGTTCCAAAATTTCACTGCTGGCGCACTGCGTTTTCCCCAAGGCGGTCGATGTTCAGCATATTATGGATGCCAAACTCAGAATCGGCGACGGCGCCGAATATAATTATTTCGAGAAGCATGTCCACAGTCCTGAGGGAGGCGTCAAGGTATATCCGAAGGCGGTTGTTCAGGTCGGAAAGAAGGCGATTTTCAAGACGGAATTCGAGCTCATCAAGGGCCGGGTCGGTCTGATTGATATAGATTATGAGACCAGCGGCGATTCATACAGTGTGGTCGATATGACGGCCCGGATAAGCGGCCGCAAGGATGATATTATTAAGATCAGGGAAACAGGGCATCTTAACGGCGAATACGCCCGGGGCGTGCTGATTTCGAAAATAGCTGTCAGGGATCAAGCCAGGGCCGAAGTCTATAACAAAATGACGGCGACGGCGGCGTTTGCCCGCGGCCATGTTGATTGCAAGGAAATAGTCCAGGATGAGGGCATGGCAACGGCGATTCCGATCGTGGAAGTGCGTCACCCTAAGGCGCATATCACCCATGAGGCGGCTATCGGAAGCGTTGACAGCAAGCAGCTTGAAACTCTTATGTCACGTGGGCTTGACGAAGATGATGCCGTGGAGATTATCATCAACGGGTTGCTGAGCCGCCGGGAAGACTGACTTGAATAATTAATATTATTGAGTTGACAGCCTGACATTTTCATCTATATTTAAATAGCTCCGAAAACCGACTTCGGATTTATTAGTATTCTTTGTTTTCCACAATTTAAGCGCGGGCTCAGTATGTCTGCGCATGAAATAAAAGAAGAAACTGCACAAAGCTTTTAGATAACGAGGTGCTGCACATGAATATTTATTTAAGAAAAATCGGATGGCTGTTTGCAGTGATTACACTTCTATTAGTTTCATTCTGCCCGGTACAGGCAGAAAAACCCTCGCTGCGGCAAAGATTATATTCAGACGGCGAAGTCAAGACTTCGATAATATCCGAAAAACCGCAGTATCAGGCGGTTGAATTCGAGAAATACCGCTATGGGGATGAAAGACTGCCCGGCCTTTTGAATGATTTGAATAAGGCCACCGGCGAAAAATCGACTTTGACCGGAATGTACCATCCGGCTCTGGGCGATAATGGCGCCGATACGCTTGTCCGCGGATTTGAGTATTATGAAGGAGCAGATTTAAACAGCTATATGTTCTGGAACGGCTCGGATGATGACGGTGCCAACTGGACGACATGCTGCTATCTTGACCTGCGGGGCGGGATGTACCCGTCGATTGATTACTGGGGCGAGGGAACGCAATTTTACGGGACTTTCGTTCCGCCGCTCGATTTTCAGAACGGCGCCGCCTTTATGCTTATGGAAATCCCCGATCCGATGGATGCCTACACCTGGTCGGTCGGCTGGGCCAGTTACGCTGGTCAGGGATGGCACAGTATGAAAATGAATGAAATAGCTTGCGACAACAGCCTTGAATCATGGCACTGGGGCTACCAGTCGATGGTTTTGAGCCGCACTTATCCCGGTTATAATCTTTATGACGCGCCGCATATAATGTATCTGGTCGGCCCCTCGACGGCAATGATAAGCTATCATACAACACTTGACAGTTGCAAGACCACTTCGGCCGATATCGATCCGGTCGGGATGAGGGCATATTCTGTTTATGATCGGTATGATTCGGATGACGACCAGTTTCAGTTGTTTGTCAGGCAGGATATCTATGGTGTCTGGGATTCCGGCACAGTAGCGCTGGAGAAAAATTTTACTGATCCTGATCAACATATTATTTATCCGGTAGTAGCAGCCTATGATAACCATATCGTGATAGCTGCCGCGACTTATAATGATTCGCTTCCCGACAATAAGGATATCGTCTGCTGGTTTGCCAATGACGGCGATCTGAACAGCCTGACCAATATGAGCGTTATTGCTGCCACGGCTTCGCCTGAGAATTTTCCTGAAATCTCGCATGTGAATGACAGCACATTTGTGTGTACCTTCGTAAGTAATAATCACCTTTTTGCCAGTTACAGTGTCAATGGGGGAGCCGATTGGAGCAGCCCGGAAAGGGTGAGCGGTTCGAACCAGATAGTAGTTGATGAATACCGTACAGCCGATATCGGGGATGGCGGATTGAAAGTACTGTTCGAGTATCAGATTGCGGGCAGCGATGATGTTTATCTTGATATGAAGCGGCTGGATCTTCTCGACAGCGACGGGGATGGTGTTTTCTTCTTTGACGATAATTGCCCGAATGTCGCCAACAGCGGACAGGATGACGTCGATGGTGACGGTTTCGGCGATTTATGTGACAATTGCCCTTATAATGCCAATGCCAATCAGAGCGATGTGGACGGTGATATGATCGGCGATCTGTGCGACAACTGTCCTACTGACGCCAATAGCGATCAGGCTGATTACGATTCCGACGGTGTCGGCGATGCCTGCGATGAGTGCACCGACAATGACGGCGACGGTTTCGGTGATCCCGGTTTCGCAGCAAATACGTGCACTATCGACAACTGCCCCGGAACGCCGAATCCGCTCCAGGAGGATGGCGACGCAGACGGTGTCGGAGATATATGCGATAATTGCCCCGGTGCGGCAAACAGCGACCAGGTCGATTTTGACGGTGACGGCGCCGGCGACAGTTGTGACGATTGCACGGACATTGACGGCGATGGATACGGGAATCCGGGTTTTCCTCAAAATATCTGCGCGGCGGATAATTGCCCGTCGGTTTATAATACGGATCAGGCCGACGGTGATCTTGACGGGGTCGGTGATGCCTGCGAGTTTATTTGCGGCGATGTAAACGGTGAAGGCAATATTAATATCCTGGATGTGACATTTCTGATCAGTTATTTGTACAAGGGCGGTTCTGCACCCATTCCTCCCGAAGCCGGTGATATAAACGAAGACGGAAACACAAATATTCTGGATGTAACTTATCTAATTAATTACTTATATAAGGGCGGGCCGGCGCCGGCGTGCCCATAGAAAGAAAAGTGACACTCAGGGCGGGTCTGACAGCCCGCCTTTTTATTTTACAATTTTGTTTTTGACAATTGTTTCAAGAATCGCCGAAGCAATCATCCGGTGTCCTTCGGCGGTGGGGTGGCAATGATCAATGAAGAGGGCTTCATTTCTTTCCGTGGCGAAGAGCTTCGGCAGGTCGATCATGTAAATTTTTTTCAATTCGGATAAAGAGTCAATAATCCGCTGATATGATCGCTTGATGCGCAGGGAGAAATAATCGGCCTGGCAGGCCGAATCCAGATACTTATATACATCTGAAGAAGTGTCAAAGAGACTCGAATCGCTGCCGGACTGCGAGAGTAGATTAATGCCGATGTTGAAAAGAAAAGGGGAGCCGGCGGCCACCGCCCCGCAATTGCTTTCGGCATCATGATGTTTCATATAGTTGGATCGTGCCTTGCGCAACAAACTGTCGGCTTTGACATAGTCTTTAATACCCCAGCAGTAAACGCCAAGATTATTGGCAGCGCCGGGATCCTCAGGTTCTTCTTCAAGCTGCCGTAAATATAGTGAAGCTACCGAATCGGATGGAAGAGTATCAGTGTGGGCGGAACCATAGACGGTCCTTGTAAACACATCGCCCTCGCCGTACAGCTTATGAAACATCTCCGGATTTATGCAGTACTTTAAAGGTCTTCGCAGCAAAAGTCGAAGTTCATCCGGGAAAATTAACTCGCCGCTTTCATCACTAACATGGGCCAGCGCCCGAAACTGAAGACCGGCCGGCCACAACAAAGGAACCGGCGGTTTAAGAATGATTAACGGGCAATTATGCCGGTGGCACTGTTCGATTATATTTTCCAGATTTTCGGTATATCTTTCGGGCGGGACTCTTAATTTCAGAGAATGAGCCTCCGGTGCATCAGTTCCGGATAAAGAAAGCAACAGATTTTTCAGAATACGGTAAAGCGCCGAATGCGAACAGAGACGGCGGATATTTTTCAGCCTCTGCTTTTGAAAGAGGTCAAGGTCACGACATTGGCCCGAGATGGAAGCATCGTTATTGCCGCAATAGAGCAGGACCAGGTCCGGTTGGAGGACCCAGCCCTTTTTTTGCAGAAACCGCCATATTTGTTCACTGCTATATCCGGAGACGGCGGCGTTTATCAGCTCGAATTTTCGATTTCCATGAAATTCAAGGTCGAGCATATAACGAAGAATCTCGCCAAAGGCCTGGTTTCGTGATTTCAGTCCGAGACCGACCGGGGAAGAATCGCCAAGGAGCAAAATGCGGAAAACATTTTTCTCTTTTTCATTCGGGATTTCATCGCCCAGAAGGTTCTGAGAATTAGTTTTAATCAAGGGGTTGTTGATGTTTTTTTTGAATTTCCATAAAAGCTCCGGATCGCTCTCATGCCAGCCGAGAAACGAGTTGAAGAATCGGGGCTGCCACCCGAGATTTTCGGCCGTTTCCGGAGTCTTTTTTGAAAAGCCGGTTTCGGCAATTCTGGCTGTCGTTTCCGCAATCAGCAAGGCCAAGCAGACAGCGACCAGTGTGAAGGCCGGTTTCTTCCACATAATGCTAATTTAGTCCGAATCAGTGACAAAACAAACTATAAATAACAGTTTCCCGGCTTGCGGAAATTTCGTATTTTATGCCAATGATTGCATTGCCGTCAGAATTGTTAAAGGCGTTAAGATCGGCCAAAAGGGTTGCGGTCTTGACCGGGGCCGGGATATCGGCCGAATCGGGTGTGCCCACTTTCCGCGGCAAAGAGGGTTTGTGGAAGAAATTCCGGGCCGAGGAACTCGCGACGGTTGAGGCATTTATGGATAATCCGCAACTGGTTTGGGAATGGTATATGTATCGTCGGGAATTAATTAACCAGGTGAAACCGAATCCGGGGCATTATGCACTCGTCGAACTTGAAAATCATTTTGAGGATTTCACGCTGATAACTCAGAATGTCGACAACCTTCATCAGGTGGCCGGTTCAAGAAATATTTTGGAATTGCACGGCAACATTGCTCAGAATAAATGTCTGGATTGCGGACGACCCTTCAAAGGGGAGATCGAAATTACGGAAGCGGCTGTTCCCAGGTGCGAGTGTGGTGGATATTTAAGGCCGGGCGTGGTCTGGTTTGGCGAGCTTTTGCCGGCTCAAGCCATAAATAATGCCATTGATGCTTCCGAGAGGGCCGAGCTCTTTTTTTCCATCGGAACCTCGGCGCTGGTTTATCCGGCCGCTTCGATGCCGTTGACGGCGAAACGCAACGGGGCCTATCTGGTGGAGGTCAACCTGGAACCGACGCCTTTGAGTGATATCGCTGACTGTGCCCTTCATGGCAAATCAGGAGAGATACTTCCCCGGATTGTCGAGAGAATGAAAGAATGACAAGAAAAACGGCGTCGGAAATTATCAAAGTCGGCGAAACTCTTTTTGAATCATTGAGTGAATGCGAGATCTGTCCCCACGAATGCCGGGTCAACCGTTTTCAGGGAGAGCGGGGCAAGTGCAACAGTGGCACCGAATTAAAGGTGGCCAGCTATAATCTTCATGGGGGCGAGGAGCCGCCCTTGTCGGGTGGTGGAGGATCAGGAACGATATTTTTGGCTAATTGTTCTCTTTTCTGCAAATACTGCCAGAATTATCCTATCTCTCAGATGGGCACCGGCTCATTCGTATCGATTGATGAGTGCCGCGATATGATGCTTGAATTGCAGAAACGGGGCGCCGACAATATCAATTTTGTTACGCCGGATCATATGCTTCCCATGATATTGCTGGCGCTTGGCCGGGCGCGAGAAGCCGGTTTAACCCTGCCGATCGTTTATAACTGCTCGGGCTATCAAAAATTGGGAATTCTCAAGCTCCTTGAGGGTATAATAGACATATATCTGGCGGATATGCGATACAATGATGACCGACTGGCAAAAAAATATTCAGGCTGCGACAATTATGTCGCCGTCAATCGGGCGGCGGTCAGGGAAATGTATCGCCAGGTTGGCAATCTTGAGATGGATGACAGGGGTTTGGCGGTAAAAGGAATTTTGATCCGGCATTTGGTTCTTCCGAACAATATTTCGGGTTCTCAGGAAATATTTAAATTTCTTGCTGAAGAAATCTCCGAAGATGTGTATGTTTCATTAATGAGCCAGTATTTTCCGGCATATAAGGCGATCGATGATGAGAAAATAAATCGTCGTTTGACCGTCAAAGAGTTTGACAAAGCGGTCGATACGTTTTATGATGCCGGTCTGGGAAATGGTTTTATACAGCATTTGTCTTATGAATCGACTTATTAAATTACTGATTTTGGCGCTGGTTCTTTCGATGGGGACCGGGTGTGTTTACTATAACACTTTTTACCTTGCCCGCAAGGCATTCAATGATGCCGAGTCGAAGAGAAAGGACAGCAAGAGCCGGGGCGGCAGGGTCGCGACCGGGCAGTACAAACAGGCCATCGAGAAATCAGAGAAGATTATTGAAAAATATCCCAACTCCAAGTATTATGATGATGCCCTGTATGTAAACGGAGTGTCGTATTTTTACACCGAGGACTACGGCAAGGCATCAAAAAGATTCCGGGAACTGATTGCTAATTTCCCCAAATCGGGTTATTACAAAGAATCGCAATTGTATCTGGCCAAGGCCAAGCTGAAGGTTGGCGATGAAGAAGATGCCATGGCGCTGTTTCAGGATCTTTTTAGCGAAGGGAAGGATAAAGAAATCAAAGCGGAGGCGGCTTTGGCACTCGGCGAATATTATTATGGTGAAAAGGAATTTGCCAAAGCACAGCCTTACTTTGCATCAATAATCGATTCTCTTGGAAATAATGAAGATAAGATTCTTGCCAAGATGTATATTGCCGATGGTCAGTTCACCAGATTTCGGTTCCAGGACGCAATCAAGACATACCTTGAGTTATCCAATTATGAGCTAAGCAAGAATGATGAGTATAAAGTGAATTTCAGGCTTGGTGAATGCTATTATTATACCAACAATATCGAAAAGGGCATGGAATACTTCACTAATCTTGCCAAGAACGAGATGTATTTTGATTCTCTGCCTTCCATAAAAATGATGCTGGCCCAGGGTTATGAATGGCAGGGGGATATGTTTCTTGCCGAAGAGATATATGACCAGGTTGCAACGGAAAACCCAAGGCACCCCAAGGGGGCTTTGGCCAATTATTATCTGGGACTGCTTTATCAGCATGAATATGAAGATTATAAAAAGGCCAAAGAGTATTATGATAAAGCCAAGGCAGCCGGCGGAACCAGCGATATCTATCAGGACGCCCTGGAGCATTCGACCAATATCGGCAAGCTCGAGGAATATCTGGGACTGAAGAGTCCTGATTCGTCGGCCTCCGAACAGGAGGTCGATAAGGCGGCCGAATCCCAATACCTTCTTGCGGAATTGTATTTGACTAAACTTGATAAGCCCGACTCGGCGCTGCAGGAATTCAAATATATTGCGACCAGTTTTCCCGATGCTTATGTCGCGCCAAAGGCGCAGATTGCCATAGCGCTTATGGAACGTGATTATTATGATGATACTCTGGCCTTCGACACCACTCTGCGGAATATGGTAAAGGCGTATCCCCGTTCCGATTTTGTTCCCGAAGCATTTGACCTGCTCGGGCTGAGGGGAACGCTCGCGGATACCGGTTATGCCGAGGTATACTATAAAAAGGCGGAAGAATTTATTTTTGATGAAAACAATATTGATTCGGCCAGATTTTATTATCAATATGTGGCGGATAGTTTCCCCCGGTCATCGTACAATTTGCAGTCAAAATATGCCCTGCTGTGGCTGGTCGAAAATTATGAGAGCCCCGGTGATTCGACATTATATTATGCCTATGCCTATTTTGCGGATTCATTCTCCACGACCGAATTCGGTAAAGCGGCCGACAGGAAGCTGACGGTCAAGCCGCGCATAGCCCGCGAGGACGATGACAACAAAGATTCATTGTTTACGGAAGCGGGCGCTGACGACCTGCGAGATTCCACCGGGCCGTCGGTCGATGACACAACCAAATTCATGACGCCGGAGGAGAGGTATTTTATCGGGCCCAGCGGGACGACACTTTTTCAAACTCAGGGGGAACCGTCGAGGTTCGATCGCGAGTTCCGCTATCCGCCGGCGGCATATTATACGAACTTTGAAGGTTACCTTTATTTTCAATTGAAAATTGACGCTTTCGGCAGGGTCGAAGATTTGAAACTTATGAATCCGACACCATCCGAAGAGCTTAACGATGAGGCGACCGAAGCGGTCTTATCGGCCGAGTTTCCGACTTTCTGGATCACTGCCGATCTGGTCGGCAGATGGTTTGTTTATAAATATTATATAAGGCTTCCTTCGGACTTAAGATGAGCAAAATTGTCGTAGAAAATGCCAAATTAATCAAGAAAAGGTCATTGGGCCGGGGAAATTTTATTTTTGACCTGGCCCCTTTTAGCATGACCAAATCGATCAAACCGGGTCAGTTTATTCATGTAAAACAACCGGCGACAAATCTGTTCTTCAGAAGGGCTTTCTCGATTTATGATTTTGACCCGGACAAAAGGCAAATAAGCATAATCTTCAAGGTGTTCGGGCGTGGCACGGCGCTGATGGCGCGGCTTGAGAAAGACGCCGACCTGGGCATCATGGGGCCGCTTGGCAACGGCTTTAAATTTCCATCGAAAAGGGAATCGGTGATTCTCGCCGCCGGGGGAATCGGTATGCCGCCGATTTATCTTCTGGCCAAGCAAATTCTGGAAAAGGGCCATGACCCCGACAAAGTTCTCTACTTCTATGGCGGGGCATCAAAAGAAGATCTGGTCGAGATGAATCGTATCAGGAAACTGGGTCTGAAATTCTATCCCTCCACTGATGATGGTTCCTATGGTTACCGCGGATTTGTCAGCGAGGCCATAACTAATACGATCAATATGTCGGACGGCAAATATCGGATTTACGCCTGTGGTCCTGAGGGAATGCTGAAAGCAGTGGATGAGCTTGCCCGGAATATTGGCCTGCCGGGGCAGCTGTCCCTGGAAGCGCCCATGCCCTGCGGGATCGGTATTTGCCTGGGCTGTATTAAGCCGCTTCGGGCGGGCGGCTATACCAGGATTTGCCGGGAGGGTCCGGTTTATGATGTCGGGGAGGTGCTTATATGAGACCGGATCTATCAGTCGAAATTGCCGGAGTAAAATTCAGCAACCCTATTTTGACCGCTTCCGGGACCTGCGGTTATGGGGAGGAACTGGCTGATGTTTTTGATCTTTCCCTGCTGGGGGGAATTGTCACCAAGTCGATTACGGTCAAACCGCGTGAGGGACATCCGCCGCCCCGGACGGCCGAAACCGAAGCTGGAATGCTTAATGCCATCGGGCTGGCCAATGTCGGGGTGGATCGGTTTATTGAAGAAAAGCTGGTTTTTCTTGAGAAATTTAAGACCGTTGTCGTGGTCAATGTCGCCGGGGCAAAGCTGGAGGAATATGTCGAAATATCGCGACGGCTGGCCGACTGTCCCCGGGCCGATATGGTGGAATTGAATTTTTCATGCCCGAACGTTGAGTCGGGAATGGAGATTGCCAAGGATCCGGCGCGAGCCGAGCAGGCGGTTGCCGCGGTGAAGAAGGTCTTTCCGAGGCCGGTTATCGCCAAGCTGTCGCCCAATGTCTCTGACATCAAAGTCATTGCCCTGGCCTGTGAAGCAGGGGGGGCCGATGCCCTGTCGGTTATAAACACGCTGGTGGGCATGGCGGTCGATATTGAGACATACCGTCCAAGGCTGACCAACAATACGGGCGGGCTGTCGGGGCCGGCCATTAAGCCGGTGGCCCTGGCCATGGTTTATCAGGTTTACAACGCGGTCAAAATACCGATAATCGGAATCGGCGGAATAATGAACTGGACCGACGTTATTGAATTCTTTCTGTGCGGGGCCAGCGCTGTTCAGGTCGGAACCGGTTTGTTTGTGGAGCCGGATGCACCGATTAAAATCGTTAAAGGATTGCAAAAATATCTTTTACATAATAAATTAAGCAATATCAGGGAATTGACAGGTAAGCTGAGGAAATATTGATGAATCCAGTTAATGACATAAAGGCGGTTCAGGAAAAGAACCGCTCGATGCTGTGTGTTGGTCTCGATTTGGATCAGAAAAGGCTTCCGTCCGATTATGCGACATCGATTAAAGGATGGTATGATTTTGCGGTGGCGATAATCGAGGCCACCAAGGATATAGTCTGCGCCTATAAACCAAACCTGGCCTTTTTCGAGGAGCGCGGTCCCGAAGGGTTATCGCTTCTTGAAAAAATCATACAAAAAATTCCGGACGATCTTATTGTTATTGCCGACGGCAAACGAGGCGATATCGGCAATACCGCCGCGCATTATGCCAACGCCATGTTCGAACGCCTTAATGCGGACTGGGTGACCATCAATCCATATATGGGCTATGATTCAATCCGGCCGTTCCTGGATCATAAAGGCAAAGGGGCGTTTATTCTTTGCCTGACCTCAAATCCGGGCAGTCGGGATTTTCAATTGATGCATGTGGTAAATAAGCCTATTTACATGTATGTGGCCGAAAAGGTAGCTTACTGGAACAAGGAAAATAACCTTGGCCTGGTTGTCGGGGCAACGCATCCGGAGCAATTGGCCGATATCCGCCGAGTGGCCGGTGACATGCCGATTCTGATTCCCGGAGTCGGAGCGCAGGGCGGTGACCTGGAAAAGGCGGTTACTTACGGCACCGACAATTTTAAGCATCCGGCCATTCTAAATATTTCACGCTCGGTACTGTATGCTTCATCGGGAAGCGATTTTGCCGACGCCGCCAGGGCCGAGGTCGAAAAGTTGAATGGTGTAATTAACGGCCTTCGCAAGAAGAACGACGAGGCTAATATCTGATTTTACCCTGATTCGATTATAGAAAAGGTAATTCGGGCATAACCGGAAAAAAATACCCGGGTGTTCTAAAACTGATCAGATAATTCATCGGCCGGTCGTCACGACCGGCTTTTTTTTATAATCTTTTGCAAATTTAGTGGCTGAATGTCGTTTTTGGTTTTCCGCCCCAAAATGGGGTAAATATATCCTGTAAGATGTCGATAATTAAAGGAAACCAAGGAGGCAACATGAAAAAACTATTAATCGTCATGTTTTGTCTGGCGTTTGCAGCGCCTTCCTTTGCGTTGACTGGAGTATCCTTCGGCGTTAAAGGTGGATTGCTGACAAATTATGACCAACCCTCACTGTCAACCCCCAGCGAGGATAATAGTAATATGGCTCTGGGTGGACTTCAAGTAAGATTTTCATCCATACCCATGTTCGATGTAATCGTCAGCGGTGAATATGCCTGGAGAAGTGATTCTTATTCAATTCTTGGTGAAACCGTTGATTTCAAGACCCGCGATCTGCTGTTTTCAGCGTCAGCCGTATATCCGTTTGAGCTGCCGTTTGCGACGCCTTATTTCGGCGCCGGCCTGGCGACTCACAATGTCGGATTTGACGTTGATTACCCGGCTACCTGGGCATTGGCTGATGAAGCCGAGAGCATTTCGACGACCGAGACCAGAATGGGTTATCACCTGATGACCGGTTTCGAAATCGGCTTGCCGGCCTTTCCGCTCAAGCTGAATGCCGAATATCGACTCAACTGGATCGATATGCCTTATGAAACCGCGAAAGTCAATACCTTTACGGCTGGACTGGTCTTTTCACTGCCGTAATAACCAAATTTAGGAATCACCAACCAATCTTTGAACCGGCCCTTATGGGCCGGTTTTTTTTGTGATTGATTTCATATCGCGGGAGGCGTATAATTTGTCAATCGATGAAATTATTTATTCAGGAGGTATAATGGCGCGCTCCTACAGTAATTCCAGGATCGGAACATTCAATACATGCCCCAGACAATACAAGTTCCAATATATCGAAAAAGCGGCGGTCGAGAAGCCGGTGAGTGTCGAGGCTTTTCTAGGCGCGGCGGTACATCACTCCCTGGAGAAGCTTTACACAATGAAGATGAACGGGCGGGTGCAGACCCTTGAAGAGCTTCTGGCGAGTTATAATGAATACTGGGAAGGGCCGGACAAGGAGTCAATAAAGGTCACCCGCGAGAACCTGGGAGTCGAGGATTATATAAAAGTCGGCACCGAGGCCCTGACCAAGTACTATGAAAAATATAAGCCATTCGACGACGGCGATACGCTGGCACTGGAGAAAAATATATCGTTCCCGCTTGATCCCGCCGGCCGCTTCAGCATCAGCGGCAAAATCGACAGGATCAGCATTCGCAAAGACGGAGTAGTCGAGATTGTCGATTACAAGACCAAGGCTTTTCTGCCGACCCAGCAGCTTCTCAATGACGATGAGCAGATGGGGCTGTACCAGATGGGAGTAAGATATTTATGGCCCGATTTCGAAAGAATCGAATTGAAACAGATTTTCTTGCGGCAGGGCACCGAGATGAAAACGGTCATGGATGAAGATAAGCTGGAAGAGATAAGATACCGGGTTTTCCAGAAAATCCTTGAAATTGAACTGGCCGTTATCGAAGATAATTTCCCGCCCCGCGAATCGGCCATATGCGACTGGTGTGTTTACTTTGAATTATGTCCGGCCAAGCGACATCGACTGGCGATTGAGGATGAGATCGCGGTTGAATTCGATGCCGAGCAGGGCCGAAGGCTGGCCGAGGAGTATCTGGTCATCAATGACGAAAAAAAGAAGCTTGAATCAAAATTGAAAGCATTGAAGGAAGATATTGTTCGGTATTGCACCAATTATGATGTTTCAAACCTGGCGGCCCCGCGGGGAAGCATAACCATATCGAGCCAGGAAACCCAAGCTTTCCCCGGTAAGACCGATGACGAAGAAGCATATCTCGAGATTTCGATGTACATTAGAAATGCCGGCCTTGATGAGTGTTTCAAGCTTGATCAAAATATTTTGTATAAAGATTTTTATGTCAGAGAAAAATTACCGCACGATCTCGCGGAAAAGCTTTCGAAGTATTTGGTCAAAAAGAGGCGGGACACGATCCGGACATATTACAAGGGCCAATAAAAAAGGCCCGATTTAAGTGAAAATCGGGCCCTGTAATATTAGAAATTATCGAAAAGAGAAATCAACCTTCCTTCTTTTCGACCTTTGCTTTTTCTTCCATTTTTTCTTTTTCGACCTTATCCGCTTTTTTCACCACGAAGGCCGGGACGATACCTTCTGTCGGCGGTTTAACCAATTGAAGATTATTTCCCGGGGGAGTGGTCGTGGTATCCACTGACAGAAGTTTGAATTCGGATTTATCGAGAGCTGACAGGAATATGGTAGCCACTCTGCCTTTTCCCGGTGGAATCGGGGGGACCGAAATGCCGACATCAGCGATTAGTCCAATCGTAACGCACTGAGTAGAAGTATCGACACGCGCATGCTTTACCCGGAATGCTTCCGCGACTCCGCCTTTGAATATGGTGGAATCGGCAACAATGGCTGTTTTCCCGGCATTGAAAACCAGGGGAACAGAAAGCGCAAGAATTTCTTCATCATTGAACATAGATACATTGACAGCCCAATTCTTGGCATCAATCTGATACGGTTCGGCATAAATCGTGTCAATCATGCCGTACTGATCATCCTGTGCCATAAGGGTCGTCGAAAGTACCAGCAACATTATGGCTGCCAGTATCATCCGTTTTGCTAAACTCATTTTTCCTCCATCAATCCAATCCGTAATTATGGTTATTACTTATTGTTTTCGGACATATTGCTAATATTTTTACCATCGTCGAGTGGTATTAGTTCCCTTTTAAGCAGATCGACCAAAGAATCGGCGCGAATGCCATTATTCAGTTTTTCCCGGTAAACGTCAGCCGCGCTGATAAGTGCCCGTCGGCCATGGTCGGTCGATGGAAACCGTTTGTACAATTCCTCGAGGTATCTGGCGGCAAGCTCCCATTTTTCGCGCCTTCGGGCCGATTCGGCCAGGTATGATATGGCGGAGGCTTCCACCACGCTTCCGGAATAACGGCTGGCCATGCTGTTGTAGAACTCATCGGCCCGCTTAAACCATGAGTCAGATAACTCTATGTTGTTCAATTTCTTATAATGCTCTGCAATGGTCAGGTGGGCATCGAAGGCGGGCTCCGTGACGGAATAATTATCTATCAGCCATTTATATTCATTTTCGGCCCTATTCCACTCACCAAGTTTTTCAAATGAAAGGGCGACATACTTTTGCGGGGTTGGATTCTGCCGGTAGAAGTAGTCATATTCGTCGCTGATTTGCGACATCAATGTCCGACACCCCCGGTAATCTTTTTTCTCGAACAGGGCGATTCCCTTTCTCAGCAAAATGACGGGAATAAGGGTAGTGTCGGAAACACGGCTGAGTAAGTCATCAAAAATTCCAATGGCTCGATCATATTGTTTTTTCCCGTTGATAAGAATTCCCGCGGTCATCATGGCCGCCTCGACATCAACCCGGCCGCTGGAATCGGTAAGCTTGCTGAGTTGCTCAATGGCATTATCCCACCGTGCCTCATCATAATAAATCCGGGCCAGATTGCCTATTGCCGCCTTTTCGAGAGCGGAATTGGGCCAATCTGTTATCAAACGATTATAATATTGTTCCGCTATATTGCCCTCAATTGCAGCCAGGGAGTCATTACCTATGACTTGGTAGGTTTTGACGACTTGAAGGGGAAGATTCAGGACCATAGCGATTATTTCATTATTCTCGGTTACAGGCGGATAGAAAGTGTCAAGCAGTGAATGATAGATACTTACCGCGTCGGCCAGATCACCTCTGGACTGGTAGGCCCGAGCTAAATTGAAGCGGGCCGTCAGGAGTTCGACTCCCTCGAGATCGGTAAAATGCAACAACTGGCTGACAACAAAAATCACCGAATCATAGTCTTTTTCGGCAGAATATATCTGGGTCAGTCGATTGGTTGCCATAAAGCCAACCGACTGAAGATTTTTCCGTTCATCGGGGTATTGTTCAACCGGCAGGGAATCAATATTATTCCAGCAATATTCAGTGGTCTTAAAATATGCCTCTTTAAGCTGGTTGTAAATATCAGTATTTTTTATTTCCGGTTTTATACCGGCCTTTTGCCGTAATTTGTCAGCCTGATGATACAATTTCTCAGCACTATAGACAATGTCCTTGCTCTTCTCTCCGGAACAGCCTCCTGAAAGCAGAGCAGCTGCCAGCAGGATTGCAGAAATGATTATCAGGGTCGGGCGTAATTGTGTTTTCAAAGCGGTATCCAATGCGACTGGCTAAAAGTTCAACTTCCCTGTTTATAACCCGGCAAACATTAAAAGATTCCGCTCAAAATATGAAAAAATTGTGGCGTGTCAAGGTCTCGTTAAATAAAAAACCGGAGAATCAACCCCGGTTTTTGAGAGCGAACTTATCAAAAATTACATCACTTTTTTTCTATTGACAATAATTGACGCGCTGATGACGTGTCAATGGCGTATTGGGCGTCACTTCAGTCAAAATCGAAAAAAATATCACATGGATAACCGGGTGACGGTAATTCGCCATTGCCGGATGAATAGTTGACCAAGCTCCAATTATAATCGTGATCAAAAGGGTTGTTTCCAAAATCATAATAACTTGCAGTGCTATAAGTGATTCGAACAATATTTGTAATCAATTGTAGTAAATCAAGTTGCGCCTTATTATGAATATCTTCTTTAGTGATTCGGCCATGATTCCAAAGCAAAAACACCACCAATTTGTTGTTAATTCGTGACCGGCCCATTAATAGAGGAGGTAATAATATGATTAATAGAAGAAGGAAAAGTTTCTTGAGAAGTAATGAAATGGTCAAAATCGGCTCACAGACGGAAAATTTATTTCCATTTGTGGGGTCAGGGGACCACAGGGACAAGAGATTTGTATGGCGGAGTCAGGGAAATGTCGGCAACAGCTTCAGGATTGGCTTGTATCGGTTTCTCCGGGACACGATCCCGGTTTTGAATTCCTGCATATGGACCTGGAGCAGATTGTCATCCGCTCCGGGCGGATATGAGATTATTGATTCGGTATCTAACCAGATGCGCGCGGGCGCGATTGTGTGCCTGGATAATATGTGCCTTCGAGCTTATCCGCACCATTTTCAAAAAACGGCCGGAATCGAGTCATTTATGCCGCTCTTGTTCAATGCTCTTTTTACCGACGGGGCTTTTGCGGGATTTCTATTGATTGCACCCGATATGAGCGGCATCGATCATTTTCAGCCGATTGACCCATCAGACATTACTTTATCCGATCAAATCGGCGAGGGTGTCCTGGTTTATCAGACCGACAAAGGTGAGGTAAGGCTGGATAGTGAAGATTTCTATTATCTTGGCTTAAATTCTGATACCGGCAGCGGACTGGGGCGTTCGATGCTTGGCGCTATCCCGTTCGTGGCTTATATCGAACAGCAGTTAGTGGATGACATGAGGCTGGCGACACATAATGCCGGCTATCACCGGCTGCATGTTCAAATTGCACCACCCGAGAAGATGTCGGGGGAATCGGATGATGCTTACGCCGAGCGCGTCAATGAGTATTTCGACGAAACGGTCTCGATGATTCGGGATTGTCGTCCCGAAGACAATCCGGTTACCTGGGATAATATCAAGATCGACTATGTCGGCCCGCGGAACATGCAGGGTGCAACACATTCCTGGTTTTTGAATCATCGGGCGATGGTCGAGGAGATTTGTGCCGGGACGAATCTCTCGCCGTTCATGCTGGGCTACAGTTACGGGACGACTCATAACTGGGCGCAGTTCAAATATGACCTGGTGATGAGGCAGGTGATTTCGGTCCAGCGCCAGACGGCCAGATTCATGGAATGGATGGGTAATATTGAACTGGCCCTGAAAGGATTTGCCTGCAGGTGCCGGTATCGTTTTGACAACACGATTTCATATCTGGCGTCGGATCGGGCCGATATCGACAAGAGCAGGATCGATAATCTTCTGAGACTATACGCAGCCGGCTTGATCACGAAAGATGATGCCGTTGCCAAAGCAGGTGGTCTGATATAGGTAATCTGTTTCGAAGAAGCGACTGGCGTCGTGCTATGTACGACATCCCTTTTTTTGCCGGGAATTTTCTGGATATTAAGCCGCACCCGGGCCAGATAAAATGGCTTTCCGAAAGCAATCGGAGCGAGAATCTTCTGGTCACCGGCAATCGCTGGGGGAAATCATATGCCGAGGCGATCAAGATAATACATCATGCCCTGTTCAGGGTCAGGGATTTGCGGTATGATCGCTCCGGCAAATACCATGTGGTTACAGCCAGCATCACCCAGGATCAAGCCGGTATAATATTCAAAACGGTTTTGCGAATTCTGGAGACATCCTGTCGCATCAAGGGTTTGATAAAAAAAATGGTGTCGACGCCGTATCCCCGTCTCATAATGGGCAATGGCGCGGTAATCGAGGCGCGTTCAACTCAGCGGCGGGGGGAATACCTGCTCGGGAACGACTATGATTATTTTATTTTCGACGAGATTGCTTTCGATCCGGAAGCCGAATATGTCGTCAATGAGGTGATCAAGATGAGGCTGGCCGACCGGATGGGCAAACTCGACCTGGTGTCGACACCCAACGGTCGGAATTGGTTTTACCGGAAGATGCTGGAATTGAGAGATCGCACAGAAGACGGCTACGTGCAGTTCGGCGATACGCGGGAAAATGAATACATCTCGCATGACTATTTGGATCTTCAGCTAAAATATCTCAGTGACAAGCGGGTGGCTCAAAATATCATGGGGCAGTTCGTCGATTCCGGCGGCGAGATCATTCCGGGCAAATATATCGATGCGGCTTTAATCAATGTGAAGGATGAAACCGTTCCGCTGGCACGGGAAGATCGCGCGGTCAGGTTTATTTCGGGCTGGGATCTGGCGCGAAAGAAGACGGCGACGGTCGGTATTACGATTGGCGTAAAAGACGGTATTGCCGCCGTAGTTTCTCTGACCAGAATAAAAAAGTGGGACTGGAACATTATTCTTGAGAAAATTCGCATGCAGCAAAGACAATTCCCCGGTCAGCTTGTCATAGACGCTACCGGATTGGGAGACGTGGTCGTTTCGCAGTTGCAGGATCTGAATCCGACCTCCTTTATATTTTCGCATAAGTCAAAAGGCGAATTGCTGAGCAATCTGGAGCTGTTTCACAGTATGCAGCGGGTTAAATATCACCGCTGGGAAATGCCTGATGAGAATGGGCGCATCTGGTCGCTGGAAGATGAGCTTCGGGAGGCCAGGTGGGACGATAATAATACTTTTGACGGCGTCATGGCCCTGGCTCTTTCTCTCTGGCCGCTGTACAAGCCGGACAGTCCGATAATAAAGCCGCGATTGGGAATAGTGTAGATAAAATTAACCTGCATCCGATTTACTCGGATGCAGGCCGTATTAAGTGATATCGCGATGCTTACATTTTGATGCCGAATGTAAGCATAAGATCATATATCAAAAGATGATATATGCACGGTTAAATAGAAGAGACGGCACCATAAACGTCACTGAAGGTGACGCACAGTGCGGAAATAAACAGTATGGCCGCCAAGATCCATTTGAACATGCTTCTTTTTTTTGCTCGATAGACAACCATAATAAACCTCAAAAAAAGTAATCCAATTTCCATATACATTCCACGCAACTGTCGTGCCGTCCCGAAAGATTGTTGGGCTCGCGGTAAGTCATTGTCCGGCAATGGCTATTGAAAACACGCGTTATTGGGTGTAGAAATCATGTCTCTTCTATGAAAGCGTTTGCATAAAATAGCGTGAACAATTTCTGCATCAATTTGATGGTAATTTGGTCATCGGGGGGTCTTATGAGGGAGGTTTTATGAAAGAACTTTTGGGTAAATTGACTGCCTCGCTGGTCGAAACGGACCGCGAAATACCGCCGGACCTGATAGATAAGATCAATGGCAATATCAGGCCGCCCGCCAGATTGACCGCGGATGATGTTTACATCAGGGCGATGTATATCGTCTCCGATCAGGTCAACAGCCATGGGGGAAGATTTCCGGCCGACGAACATGCTCGGCTGATAGAGCTGTTGATCGACAGCCCGGTTCTGATCGGGCATCGCAAAGACAGCCTTCCCATTGCCCGGAATTTCCACGCCGAAGCTGTCGTGCGTGACGGCGCCAACTGGGTGAAAGTTTACTTCTATTGGCTGAAGAAGGGCGACAAGGGTGAAGATTTACGGAAAAATATCGATGCCGGGATCTACAAGGAATGCTCCATCAGCTTTATCTTTAATCTTCCAGAGTGTTCGATATGCGGATCGGATATAAGACAGTGCCGGCACCGTCCATTGGAGAATTATGAAACCGACGGCGGACAAACAAAACAGGCCTGTTTCAATTACCGGCAGATATTGAAGGTGCTGGAGACGTCGCTGGTCTATCGCGGATCGGTAAGGGATACTTCTATAACGGACCGGCTGTTTTTCGATGGAGAAAAGGAGGGGATTTCATCTGAAGAGAAGCCGGAGGATTTATTCAGGCCATCTCGGCGGCTCTGGTCGTTCGACCGTCTTGATAAAAATGCCTCTTACCTTATGATGCCCGCCTATGAAGCAATAAGAATGTTTCTGGTCAGGAAAAATGGGAAGGTTCAGCCGCATGGCGCCGACGGAAACGTAATCGAATCGAATATCCTTCGCAAGTTTATTTCAGAACTGAAACTGCCCGGCAATGATTTTGTGGTTGAAGGCCGATTGATCGGCTGCTGCGGAAAAGAAAGACAGACGGTCGATGAGGTCGTTCGATATCTGAACGGAAAAAAATCGGCTGTACGGCGCCTGGATTTGAAGATAATCGATCTGATTGCACAGGGTGGTGAAAATTTCAATGATGCAGCCGGATGCGAGAGGCGAAAGAAGCTTGAGGAACTCTTCCGGGACCAGTCGGAAATGCTGATTCCGACTCTAATTCTGAAAGGTGAAGATATATCTCAGGGCTTTGGACGATGTGCCACCAGGTACGGTGTCGAAATCTTCGAATCAAATTCATCCGACAAATATTTGTTCACCAATCACAGGCGTCTTTCAGCCACGGTCAAGAGCCGGGAGAAAGCGGGTGCCGGTTATCGATATACCTTAGCCTGCATGGCTGATGGAAAGGCGGCGGATATATCCGATGGTGTTTATGCCGGCAGCGAATGGAACGAGGGAAGTATCGTTGAACTGGAAGTTTGTTCTATCAGGACATTGCAGGATAAGGTTGAATTGGCACGGCCACGAATTATGGGTCTTTCCGCCTGCGACGGGCAGCCGGATGATATCGGACTGCTGCTCGACAATATCGCGGTAAGGCAGCAAAGTGACGAATATTCGCTATTCCGGCTCGATAACGATGTCATCCTGATTTTGAATGATAAATCAAAATCAACCGCCTACAAATTTAATCGCTATGATAGTACACTGCTCGATGTGGGACGCTGGTTTTTTGCTGAACGAGTGGAATATCATGATCCACATCCGGAAAAGCTCATTGGTGAAGGTTCGGTAGTTGATCTTGCAGAAGACGGCGATGCCCTCAGATTCTCCATGCAGGGTCCGCTGAATGGAGATTATTTATTAAGGCCGGCCGTGAAGAATGGTAACAGGCAGTTTGTTTTTTATAAAACTAATGCCAATAAGGGTTCTTCAGAACAAGGGGAATAAAAGTGAAAATAACGAAGGAAGATAAGACCATGCTCAAGGAAGCATGCAGGTGCCTGGAGAAAAGCGCCATCGAGCTGATCGATTTCGATAAACTGACGAGTCTGTTGACTCAATTATGGGACGGCGACGCCGGCGGCGAAAATCCCGCCGAGGAATTGCATTTGATAAAAGATGATTACCGAATGCGGATAATGGGAATGCTCAAGGCGCTGGTTGTATGCCATCCGGAGGACGATGATATGCGAATAATTTCTCAACTTTCGGAATCCCTTGAAGGAATCCAGGCCAAAGAACTGATATTGCTGTACCGCCGGACGGCCTCACGTTTTAGGAAAAATTTTCCGGCCAGTTTCAAGTATGCGGGAATGTCATCAAGACGGGCGCCGGCAGGAAACTGGATGGAGCATAAGATTTAACCGAGGGCTGATGCCCGGAGGCAAAGTGGGAATATACCCGTCTCTATAAACTGAAAGAATAAATGTAAAGGAGTGAACATGTCAATAAGAGAACAAAATCTTGAGGCCATTGCACCGGTCCTGGCGACATTTAAAATTGCTCAGACCGGCGGGATCGATGACCTGAAGGACGCCGATATCGGCAAAGCGGTTATGCTGACGGGCAATTATGAAACAGGGCCCTGTACCGACGGCGCCCGGCTGCTCGGCAAACTAATCGCGTTGACCCTGACGGATCGTGACAACGGCGAACGTCTGGCCACGGTACAAATCGGCGGTATCTGTCGGCTGCCGATTGTGGCGACCTACCCGGTGGTCGGCAACAGGGTTGTCGGAGGTGTTGGCGGAACCGTTAAACAGGCTCCGGCTCTGGGAGCCGGCGATCCGGCCGGTGGCAATCTTGCCCGCGGGACGGTCCTGGAGGTGAATGGTACGACCGACTGCACGCTTTATCTTAACTAAAGGAGGGGAAAAGTGGATTTTAATAAATTTCTCAAAACCGAGTTGACGGATCAGGAAAAACTGGACCTGGCCGGGCGGGAACCGAGCGGCCCGATAGATTTCGGCCGTTCTTCGGAAATACGGGTTGACCGGGAGACTTATCTGGAGGCCGAGACCAAAGGAATGACACTCAGCGAGCTCCTGGAAACGGCCGAATATGATCCTTCATTGCCCGGGTCACCGCTTGATGCCTTCGAGCGGCAACTGGCTCTGGCCGGAATCAAACTGGGCGGAAAAAATCCCACGCTGGTCGATCAGTTCTATCAAAAGGCTCCGGCCCTGATGCCGGAATTTATTCTTCGGGAGATTAAAAAGGGTCAGGCGATGCGGCCGGAGCTGGCTTCGCTTCTGGCAAACTCAACGACCATCAGCAATAATCGCTACACGCCGTTTCATGTGGATACTTCGGCGACCGACAAGTTTTCGCTTCGGCCGATCGGCGAGGGGGCCGAAATTCCGCAGATCCATGTGACTGAGCAGACGCATTCGATCAATGTCCCGGAATACGGGTTGGGTTTGAAGGCAAGCTATAAGTCGCTTCGCTACCGGACCACGGCACAGTTCCGGATTCTGCTGTGGTACATCGGTTTCAAACTCCAAACCGATAAAATCGCGTTTGTGATCAATTGCATTCTTAACGGGGACGGGAATGCCAATCCGGCCGCGACCGTCAATGCCGCTGTCTCAGGCTCGCTGACGTACGAGGATCTTATTTCGCTCTGGGCGGAATTTGATCCGTTTGAGATGAATACAATCATCTGTCACATCAGCAAGCTAAAGACAATTCTGACGCTGGATGAATTCAGGGATCCGATGGCCGGTTACCGGTTCCAGGGACAGGGCGAGCTATTCAGCCCGCTGGGTGCGACGCTGATGAGGTGTGACGAGGTCCCGGAAGATCTCATTATCGGATTGGACTCACGTTTCGGGGTCGAGGAGGTTATCACCCAGCCGTTGATGGTGGAGTACGATAAAATCATCGAGCAGCGTTTCGAAGAGGCGGTCATATCGGAATCGGTCGCCTACGCCAAGGTCATCAGGGAAGCATCGATGATTCTTGACACTGTTTTTGAATAGCCGGTTGCGATTATAGAGCAGGCCCGGAAAGTCTTTCCGGGCCTGATGGAAAGGAGTACAATGCAAAATCATCTGGTCAACAGTTCGGCCATAAATGGCGCCGGTCTCAGTCCCGGCAAGAAGGTCTTCAAGGTCCAATCCGGTCAGTTTGCCGGAAGAATCGTTATTCTGATGCAGACCTCGCCGTCCGAGATCAAGTTAACCTATGCCGATTATCCTTATACCACCTGGGTAGCGCCAATCAACATCTTAAATGACTGTGCCGACAACCCTTTTGACGCCGTTATGGATGATGAGAATAATATGTACCTGGCATACACCCTTGCGATCAACAATAATCTGGTATGCCGCAAATTGACTTTTATATATGGACTATGGGCGGTTAGTGATGTCCACACCATTTATGACTCCGACAATAATCTGAATCCGTCAATTGAACTTCAACAGCCGGATAAGCTCTGGGTGTCATGGACGAGGATCTCGTCTGGACAGTACTATATCAATGCCAAGCACTCCATTGACCGGGGGGAAAACTGGGGCAACGGGCCGTCAAGTTATGGATACGAAATCGCATCCGGAGTCTCATCGGCCTGGTCGAAGGTCCAGTCAATGGGATCGTACACATACCTCATTTACACAATCGATGGTACCCGTCTGTCCTGTCGCAGAAAACATATTTTTCTGGAGCTTTGGGAAGATGAGGAGGACATTGCCACCGGCTCCGGATTTGATGATAATTTCGATACGGCAATTTCGGCCGATAATCGGGTCGGTGTTACCTTCGATAGCGGTACCTTGTCTTTCCGCGAATTTGACGGAAGCAAGTGGAGCGGTGTTGCCGTTATTGATGAAAGCGGCGGCGATTTTCCGCAGCTGCGCTATTTCAACAATAATCCCTACGTAGTGTACCTGTCGGAATTTATCGATAATCAACGGAGGGTTCTGTGCTGCCGTCGTCAGGGAAGCAGTTTCACGGAGCCGCTGGAAATGATTGAATCTTCCCGACCATTCGATGAAGCAATCTGCTACAGTTCAACTTTTGCCTCTTACCAGGATCTCACGGCGCAGGCGGCGGATAGTGTTGCCGGTGATATGTTTTATTCAGGAACCTCGACTCTACTTAAGATGCCCGGTGACGCGTTGTACCTGGGAATGCAAAACAGGTTTCACTTCCTGCATATAATTCTGTCGGTTCCCGGAAGCGGGGGCAATATAAGCTGGCAGTACTTTAATGGGCAGGACTGGGCAAGTTTCGAGCCGGAGGGGGGCAGCTTTAACCTTGAAGATATTGAGAAGGATTATATGCTGTGGGATGACATGATCTCAGTACCGAATAACTGGCAGAAAAATAGGCTTAATGACAATTACCTTTTCTGGATCAGAGCTGTCGTCACCTCCGAATTTAACACCGGCCCTGTCGGGACTCATGTAAGTGCTGTCGCGAAGGTCGGGGCCTTTATATTAATGGAGTGCTAAATGTCATACACAAACGCTGATCTGGTCAGAAGGCATATAAGTTTCGATGAGAGCGCCACCGGGCTGCGTCTGGACCACCCTGTGGTTTTTTCCGACCAGGAATGGATCAATCTTCCGGGGCGCAACCTTGTCGAGAACTCAATTGTGGTCAAGGCAATTAAAGACTATTCACCGGTATTCGAAGATGTCATGGTAGTAAACGGCACAGTGACGTTGAGTAACGAACACCTGACGTCCAATTCGGTGACGGTGGCCTCTAACAGCTCCCTGGGTAAGATTTACCGCGAGAACATCGATTACTCGGTTGATTCCACAAACGGTATTATTAAATCGATTGATGGCGGCGCTATCCCGGTCGATGGCCGGGTTGCCGTGTGGTACTATCATTACTCTATATATATCGAAGGGAGCGACTACAGCATTGATTACACGGCGGGCATGATACGACGGCTTGGCGGCGGCAATATTCAGGCCGGTCAAACAGTTCTGGTCGATTATGAACTATCCATGAGCCGAATCGATGATGAATTGATAAATGAGGCGGTTTCCGAGGCTAATGCCATAGTCGAAAAGCAGGTCGATCCGCATCGTCAGTTTGGAGCCGATGCCGCACTTCAGGCGGCGGCGACATATTTTGCCGTCTCGCTGGTCTGCCGGATGGCTGCCGCCGGAGATCTGATTACTGCTGCAAATGGTCACCAGGCGGCATCGGCATGGCTGGTCATTGCAGAAAGCTATCGAAGCGATTACGATAGTCTTCTCAAATCTTTCAGAGCTCAGGCCGGCCGATTAAGCCGACCTGTTCATTCATAAAAGGAGGCGCCATGCAATCCATAAATTTTCTTTTGGGCCGAAGAATGTGGGTAGTGCGCGATGTTGTCATCTGGGGAACGGCTGACGATGCCGAAATGCATTATCTCGCCGTGGAGACCGTTGAAAGTACAAGCCGGTTAATGTTCGGCCGATCGACAATCGGAGGAGCCGCCCAGGATATCCGATTCGAGGAACTCATTGATCACTACGGGAACCCCCTGCCATCGTCGATTGAATCGCCGCGTGTATTGATTCGGCCCAGATCTCCCTATCAGGCGTATCTGGCCGGTGATGAATCGAACACCGGTTTCAGGATCGCGCGCGATCCGGCCGCACCGGGACCTGTCAGTGTCGATTTCTTCATATACGAGACGGGACATGTTTTGAAGGCTTCATAATCTCATGGAAGAAGAGAAGAATCTTACCGACCTTGAGATGCTCGAGGATTTGAAACAGAAGATACATAAGGGATTGAATTACGAATCCGTTAAAATCGGAGATCTTTTAAAGGTGATTGACATGAAAAACAAACTATCGGTTACGGGAAAGGCGGAGAAAAAATTCTGGGATATGATCGATGAACTTCGCCGGGAAACACTGCCCGGCGGCTCGAAGCCGGCAAAGAAAAAACAGAAGAGAACCAAAAAAGAGTCATAATTCATACCAAGTCCGGGAGGGTACTATGCTTGAAGCGCTGTTGATATTATTTGTCGGTCTTGTCACCGGGGCAAGTGCAGGCAGCAGTGGAAATTCCATGTATGCTGTTTATGACGTTGATCGGGGAAGTCATATGACTAATCGCAAAGACCGTTCTTTAACTTTTGTTGTCGGCGATTCGCTGGCCGAAAACTTTCAGCCGACCCTGGGGATTAATGCCTGGGGTAAAGAGTGCTGCTTTATTGTTGATCTGATCCCGACAGGTTTTGGATCAGTCGCCGTGGCTTCGATGAAAACAATAAATAATAATCCCCAAATTGATTGCATTGCCGACAGCGATCTGGCCATTAGCCTGTATTTGCTTGATGACGGCAGTCTGGAATGGGAAATGCGGTTTGACACTGTCCCGAAATCGAATGTCCTGAAATTTGAAATAGACTCGAAAAACCTGACGTTTTACTATCAGGATTCGGCTTTTTTTGATGATTATTTCTCGGTCACCGGCCCGGACTGGGCACAAGGTTCTTATGCGGTATATCACTCCAATCGGCGCCACAACCGGAGATACATAAACGGGTGCGATACTCTCTATGAGAGCTATGCCACCGGTAAGGCCTTTCATATTAAACGGCCGCTTATTTATGACAGCCGGGGCGACTCGGCCCGGTGTTGGATGAATATTGACACGCTGGCCGGCCTTATGACGATTGATATCCCGGAAAGTTTTCTTGAAAATGCCGCATATCCGATCGTCGTCGATCCGACATTCGGCAAGACCTCCGTCGGGGCCTGGGGGCTGACCATTGTCAACTATCGACATAATGTGCTATGGAATGTCGGTCAGGCGGAAACCGGGGAGGGTGAAATTACCGGCGGATATGTTTATTGCGATGTAAACGGTGATATTGAGGGAGTATTGCAGATCAAGGTCCATTCATATACAAAGGGTACTGATCTTGGCAGCTCGACATATCATGCCTCTTCTGCCACCGTTGATATAACCGATACTTCGGCCCACTGGGAAGAGTGTCCCATGGCCGGGCACCTGAATCCGGGAATAACATATATTGCTTCATTCCAGGGCTATAATTCCACTAACAACAAACTTCGAGTACATGCCGATGCGACCGGTTGGGGCGATGTAAAATATTTCGACTTGACCGGCTGGAATGTACCCGACAGTCTGTCCGGATATTTCAGCAAAAATGACGGATTCAGCACCTATATCGAGTATACGGTCGAATCCGGTGGTTCTCAAATGCCGGCCCGAAGGCGGAAAATACTTGGCGGCAGCGAGGTATCCGGCCGTGAAGATAAATATATGGACATATCACTTTACTAATACCGGAGGGGGGAAAATATGCGAAAAGCGATTTTGTTGAGTCTGGCTTTATCAATTGTTTCATTTTGCACGGCATGGAGCTACGGTCTTGTCAGCAACGGGCCATATCGGGACACGCTGGCGATACCTTTTGCACCGCTCGATTCTCTAGGGAATCCGGTTGACCTGATGTCGGGAGATTCCGTATATCTGGCCATTTTTTATCCCGGTGGAGCAATATCCTATCGCGACTCTATGGCGTACAATGATACCCGGATAAAAAGTTGTGACTGGGAGGATTTTGATGGCGGGAAATCATACGTATTTGTCGAGAGGGTTTCGGTGCTGGATGGGGCCAATCCGGTCAACGGGCTTTATTCATATATTTTGATGATCGATGATAACAGCGATGCCGATCTGATAACATCAACCGGCGGTTTTTTCCAGGTAGTAAATTCTCCTTTGGAATACAGCCTTGATTCGGCTGCCTGGGCGCGCCGGGTGGTGGACAGCGTTAACAATGTTCTGGATTCTCTCTCGAAAATAATCGACAGTCTCGAAAGCCAGTCGCAATGGGTGCTGCAGCCTGTTACGGCCGGAAGAAAACTGGCGGTTTCATCCGGCGGATATGCCGCCGTCGATCTGGATAATGTCATCGGAACTCTGGATGCCACGGAAATAGGTATTGCGGCTATTGATGCCAATAAAATACACGATGCGGCGCTGACCGCCTCAAAATTCCAAGGCACCTATTATACTGTTTTGATTGATTCCATGAGTGTTCGGGAGGATTCCTATCCGAGAGTCCACGCCGTCGAAATAGGGGGGACGGCGGCGGATACCGTGGCCAATCGAGTCCTCGAGGACTCGCTGGCTTATCGGGGCCAGATAGGTATTAGCAGCGGACTGTACTCTTATGATGTTATTATTTTAGACAGCATAATAAATCAGGTGATTCCCGGAGTCAATATTGCCATACGCAATTTGGAGCAATCGGCCTTGATAGCTCTTGGAAAATCAGGCAATGACGGTTATGCCGGATTCAATCTGGACGCCGACAGCCTGCTGGCGGTCTGTTTTTCTCCCGGTTATATATTCGACAATTTCGATACACTTGTTATTTCGGGGCCGGGCACTGATACGGTTTACGGATACCGGTTTGATCCCGGTGAGCCGTCGATGCCATCCTTGTGCCGCCTGTATGGTTTTATATATGGTATCAGCGGCAATCCTCAGGCGGGCGCCGAAATAACCGCCTGGCTTCCCGCCGGCGTGACCAGGGCCGGGGCAGGTCTGATTTCGCCATTTAAAGTAAAGACCACTTCGAATGAAAATGGTTATTTCTATCTGGACCTGATCCCCAATAATATGCTGGATCCTGATACCACCCGCTACGAGATAACCGTGTCTCGTACCGACGGGACAATATTTCGGGAGAGAGTAACCGTACCCAATCAGCCAGGCTGGCTGATGACTTGGTAATTAACAAAAGGAGGTATTATGTTTCCGCTGATCACATTCATTCTTGTTTCATTTATTGATTTTATGTTGAACAACATATTGGGCATCGCGGGTGGCATCGGGGCTGTATTCATGGCGTTGGTCGTCTGGCTGACCCGCAAATATCTGGTTCCCTTTCTGGTGGTGGAAAAGCGAAGGCGCTATGCCCGCTATATTTCCTGCATCGCCGATGAGATAACGGACGATCTGGTCAGGAAGTATCCCGATAAAGAATGGGTCGTCTATTTTGATGAGGCCGTCGACAAGGTCATTGAAGTATGCGGCATTGATACCGAAGTGGCCGGCCGAGCCGTTTCGGCCGCACTCTCGCGTAAATAAAAAGGAGCCGCTTCGGCGGCTCCCCTTATAATTTATTCCGAATAAATTTTAATAACAGGGGGCGGCTCCCTGTGCCATGACATACTTTATGACATAGATGACATCATTCAAATCGATATTGCCGTCACAGTTGGCATCGGCCCGTCCCGCGCCCCCGACCGGCGCCTCACCGTCCTTATAAATGTAATCAATCAAGAACAAGGCGTCCGCAATATTGGCTAAACCGTCATTGTCGTAATCGCCCGGCTCATATGAAAAACCGCATCCATAAAGGGACATCGATGTTTTCATGGCGGTTCGACCGGTAACGTCCGAGACTGTCGCGGTAATAAAATACAGGGAGTCCTCAAGCAGGTCGATGGAATTCCAGGCGAAGGTCCAGCCGCCGGCGGATGAGTTGTCGGCGCCTATATATTCACGGGTGACTGTATGATTGTAGCCGTTGACGGTAATGATTATATCAAGATGATGCCAGCTTCCATTGTAATATATTTCGGCGCTGCCGGCGATATCGCGCAAGTACGTATCCACTATGCCGCCCGTAAGGGGATCGGATGCCCTGATTGAATAGCGCCCCTGATTATCGACCAGACCGGAGACACCGGCCGCGACCAGATAAACGCCGGGATCTCCCGATAGCCCGAGAATAAGCACCAGTTCTCTTTCCTGAAAAAGAATTCTATAATCAAGATATTCGGGATCACGGTAAGCATTGAGCCGAAGCTCATTGCCGTGCGTTACGATGTACTGCTGAAGACCATAATAGAACATATCATCGGACGTCCCATTATTTTCATCGGTGAGCATGTTGTCGGCCAGCCGCGCGGCGACGGTATCAATGGTCAGATATTTAGAGCCTTCGCGCATGCAGTAGATATTGCCCTGGTCGAACCAGTATTTTACGGCAATCGCCCCGGCCACGGGGCCGCAATAATGAGGTCCGAAGGGAGTTTGATTAAGCGTCGCAACCGGCATTTCATAAGTCATTTTTGCCGTCTTTTTCTCGAATTTGACCAGGCTGACATTTTCATCGGGGGTAGTAATTTCGAGAATCATTGGAAGGCAGACGGTGTCGGTCGGCAACGGATTGACCAGGGCCGGCATCGGCGGAGTGGGATCTATTGTAACAAGGACCGAATCGGCATCGAATCTTCCCAGCGTATCATAGACAGTGGCCCTTAGCCAGTATATTCCTTCCGACAAACCGGAATAATCCCATGATCTGCTGAAGCCGTCGCCGGGCACAGCCGGATCGATTCCATTTCGGATAGCGGAACTGCCGTCATCGTCACGGCCGATTTCAATCCATGAGCCGGCTTGGGGGCGATATTCGAACTTCATATAATCAATGATACCGCTTCCCGATGCTTCGGCGGCCCATATGTAATATCATCCACGACGATTTCGTTATAGTAAGGCTTAAGAATTGTCACCGATGGCTCCGGTTCCACATCTCCCTGACCACCCGGTGTTCCTGTCGAATAAAGCAGGAGCCGGCCGGGGAATCGCGGGAAAGAGGGAAAGCCGGTATTGTATAAATCCACGAATCCTATTTCGGTATCCCAGATATTATAGGATACGCAGGGTCTCGGGACAACATCGGTTACCGGCGATGCTCCCGATAGAGTGTCGACATAATCTGCAAAATAGAAGCCGGCGAAATACGGCTCATTGACAACCGCCGGAGAATCAAGCGGAAGTCCCAGTTGATACAATCCCGAGCCCGGAACGACCATCATGTACGTCGATGAAATCGACAGCAGGTTCCCCGGAAAGGGGCAACTCGGATTGGTCAGATTCGCCGTTTCGACATCAACCGAAACATAGAGGGTACACAACCTGTCGAACCACAGCACCATATACACTTCCTCGACCGTAAAGGGATATGGCCCATCACAGGACAGTCCGGGATTCTGAAATGATTTGTAGAGCTCGTCCCCCAGCAGCCAGTGAGTTACCTTCATCAAGTCTCCATCAACGTCGTGTCTGACTGTGCATAATTCGGAGGTGGCAAAATTGGGAGCGGTAAAATAGCTTTCGGGGATTGTCTCGGACAGGAAATCTATATGCGCGCCATTCTTAAAATCAAGCCCGTTCGCCGACCAGCACAAAATAAAGAAGGCAAACAGGAATAACACAGCCTTTCGAGCCATAGAGAACTCCTTTTTGCAGAAAAAATTATACTACTCTTGATATCGTGCGTATTTTCATTAACTTAAGACGGCGGATTAAGTAATGCCGCGGTTTTGCGAGTGGAACTGAAAGGGTGTATAAAAATTAAACATTTAGGCCATGGAAACGAATTCAAAAGAATCAAACGGCAAGCCCCCCTGGCTCAAAGTCAGGGCCTGCGGTAACCATAAATATCTCGAAGTACAATCGCTTCTGAAAGAGCATAATCTTCATACTGTCTGTCAGGAGGCCAATTGTCCCAATCGCGGCGAATGTTTTTCTTCGGGGACCGCCACATTTTTGATAATGGGGCCAAACTGCACGCGTAACTGCTCCTTTTGTAATGTCACTCCGGGGCAGGCGGCGCCGATCGAGGACGAAGAACCGGCGCGCGTAGCCCGAACCGTGGAGATTCTGGGTATCAGTCATGCCGTTATTACTTCAGTCACCAGGGATGATCTCCCCGATGGGGGCGCCGGTCAATTTGCGAAAGTTATCAGGGCCATACGCGAGTTGAAACGAGATATCTCCATTGAAGTCCTTACGCCTGATTTCAAGGGAATTTTCGATCAGGTCGGCATTGTCCTTGATGCCGGCCCGGACATTTTCAATCATAATGTCGAAACCGTTCCCCGGCTCTACCGGACTGTCCGCCCGGGAGCCGTTTATAGAAGGTCGCTCGAAGTTTTAAGATATGCCGCTGATGATGCTCGGGCGGCGGTCAAATCGGGTCTTATGGTCGGCTTGGGTGAAACGGAGGCGGAACTTCTAGAGGTGTTTGCCGACCTTCATACAGCCGGAGTCGCCTTTCTTACGATCGGTCAATATCTGTCTCCGTCAAAAAAACATCACCCCGTTATAAGGTACTATCATCCGTCCGAATTTGAAGCCCTGGCCTCAAAGGCCCGCGAAACAGGCATAAAATCGGTTTTTTCGGGGCCGCTGGTGCGTTCTTCCTACCATGCCGGCGAGCAATATCGTCAACAGTAGGTTTTCTCCCACATAAAGAACAATTTTAATACATTTGGTAGAATCACTATGTCCGGCCCCGGAATTTATTCCGATATGGAGATATATGTTGCTACGGGATATTTGCCTTAATTTTAAGGAACGTCGGGGATGAATAAAGATACCAAAAATATCGTTGTAATTGATGACGAAAAGTATGTTTGCAATATTATAATGGAAGCTCTCAGCGAATTTGACAGCTTCCGTGTGCACAAATTTACCGACCCCCAGAAAGCCATCAACTTCATTTCTGAAAAAGGTATTGACCTGGTTCTGACCGATCTTGTCATGGGAGATTATTCCGGCGTTCAGATTCTTGAAAAGACCCTTCAGAATCATCCGGATGCCGTCGTCATTCTGATGACCGGCTACCCGACCGTAAAGACAGCCATATCGGTTCTCAAGAAGGGTGGATATGATTACCTGATAAAACCGTTCAAATTGGAAGATCTGAAATCGACAATCAAACGCGGTCTGGAACATCAGCGCGTCAAACGTGAGAACGTCGAATTGCGGAGTCAGCTCGAATTGATGAAGATAAGCGAGACCTTTACGCATGGGGTCGGACTGGATGAGCTTCTTGACCAGATTGTAAACTCGGCGGTGCAGGCACTGGCCGCAACGGCGGCCTCCCTGATTCTGCTGGACCGCAAGGCAAACAAGTACCGGCTGCGCTGCCTGTCATATACCGATGCCGATACCCAAATTGATGATTTCCTGAGGGGAAACGGTCTGAACGGCGCGCTGACTCTTGGGCTGAACAGACCGCAAACTTTCAATGATGAAATCGATAAAGAGGAAAAGACATTCAAACGATCATTTGTGGTATATCCCCTTGTTTCCAAAGGGTTGAATATCGGTTACCTCAACCTCGTGTGCCTGAATAGTTTCAATTATATCACTCCGGGTCAGGAGCATATGCTTTCACTCTTGACATCGACCGCGGCCTCGGCTGTCGAAAGTAATTTTATGGATCGTAACCTGCGCAAATCATACCTGCTGACAATAAAGGCCCTGGCCAATGCGGTTGAAGCCCGCGACATCTACACCGCCGGACATACCTCACGCGTTTACCGGGTGGCCAAAGTCATCGCCCGCAAGCTTGGCTGGAATAATGAAAAAATGCTGGAGCTGCGCTATGGAAGCATCCTGCACGATATCGGGAAAATCGGTGTCCCCGATGCCATTCTCAATAAACCCGGCAGATTAACAGCGGATGAAATGGCCACGATGCAAAAACATCCCGAGATGGGGGCCAGAATTTTGCGCGGTATACCCTTTCTTGAGCCGGTCATTCCGTACGTCCTTACCCATCATGAACGGTATGATGGAAAGGGGTACCCTCAGGGGCTCGAAGGAAAAAATATTCCCGTCGAAGGACGGCTGCTGGCGGTCGTGGATACCTTTGATGCCATCATGTCCGACCGGCCTTATCGTCCGGGCGCTGATGCCCCGAAGGCACTGGATGAATTGATCAAATTCAAGGGTCTTCAATTTGACCCGGATATTGTGGATGCATTTTTGGAGGCCTATTCCGAAGGTTTGATTGACTGCCTGACCGTATATGGGACCGACGGCAAAGTCAATCAGGATACATTCATTACGAGAACGGCACCGGTACAAAGCTGATCACAAATATAACAATCGCAATATATCCAAGAAGACGGGTCGAACGGGGTACTTTCATCGAGTCATTCACCGTCGGCGGGTGTTTAATACCGAATAAGAACACCAGAACTCCGAAAAACCACCATCCCGGCCACCAGAATCCCAGGGCCACCATCATGGCGAAAAAGAGCCTGCTGAGTCTATGTTGCGTCCTTCCAAAGAGTCCGTAAACAATATGTCCCCCATCTAACTGTCCGAGCGGCAACAGGTTGAGCATTGTGACCAGGAGCCCCACCCAGCCCGCAATAATTACCGGAGATAACTTGATGGCATAGCCGTCGGGAAGCGGGCCGATTATCAGCCACCCCAATAATTTGATCAGCATCGATTCTCCAAGGCTCCAGCCTTCGGTGGTTATCTCAAGAAGCTGGGCATTGGCAAACCCGATGGATATGACGATTACGGCAATAATGAATCCGGCCAGCGGTCCGGCGGCGCCGACCTCAATCAGGTCACGGCGGTTGGTGATTGGAGACCGGGATTTTATTACGGCTCCGAATGTTCCGGCAATATTGGGTGCAGGGAGAAAATACGGCAGGGACATAAAAACCCCCCGCCGCTTTCCGGCCAGATAATGTCCGAATTCATGAAAGAGCAGAATCGTGATCAAGGCAATTGTAAATTCGATACCTTCCCGGAAGGCTTCCGGCTGCCCAAGGTACTCAAGGATCGCTTTAGGATTGAGGAGGACATCGACGTCCAGGCGCCACATCAACGGTGCCAGGAACATTGTTATCAGCGTCCCCAGGAAAAGGAGGATGTTGATCCATGGTATCCTGAGAGATTCATCTCTTCTGACAACGATCAGAAGGCCGGCGGCATCCTCGTTGACATCAGCGATAAAACCGGAGGGGTGAAGGCGGCTGTGCATTTTGGCGACGGCGCTTTCCCTGTCGGCGTACGGCCGGGCACGGAATATCAATCGATCGTTATGATTATAGATCGCCGATATTTCGAATAAGTCGGCCAGTTGATAATAAATTGATTTCGATATCAGTTCAGGATCCTTCAACTTCATCTCCAATGCATTTGCCTTCCGGCATATGCCATTCTCTTCAAGTATTAAACATCAATAAATTAAAAAGGTTCATTTTGTCAATGGGTTATTGGATCGGCCGACTGAGGGCAAAAAAAGAAGCAAGGTCTTTCGACCTTGCTTCCATAATACCAGGCGGTTTCTTCATCAATAACCGGACAGTGTCCAATCACCCATGATGCACGGCCC